>JAIWNU010000101.1 GCA_020216655.1 Treponema sp.
TAGTTATAGAAAACTGAGGAAAGCTGGCCCGGCCTTCGTAAGGTTCATCAACCATACCGGTAACACTGACCCAGCGGTCTTTCCAGGTATCATCGGGAGCCTGGTCTCCGAAGGCGGCTAAACCTTCAGCCCAGAAAATGAGTTTAATGCCGCCCCTTCTCCAATCATTAAAATTCACAAACACATAAGGGTCGTCGTATTTTGTTCTGCCCTTTTTAACCTCATGTATCTTGCCGATCAGTTCTATTTTCTGTCCGATTATTGGCAGGCTTTCAAGAAATGGCATTGGATTAAGAAGCCCAATTTGCTGCACGAGGTAAAGAAAATTAGATGATGAATAAACTGGATAAACAGGCCGGTAAGATTTTGACTCCCGCCCTGCCGTTTTTCTGAGCCTTGTTTCGGTAACCGCTTCTTTTTGAGTTGCCTCCGTTTGGGCCTTGATTATTTCTTGGGGGCCATGTGCTGCTTCAGTCTCTGTTGTATTTTCGAGCTTTATCCCCGTCTTTTCGTGAAACTCCGCTAAAGTAGGCACCGCGTTGGAGGGACCTTCACAGATTGATGTAAATAATTCGCAGGCTGCGGTTAATGACGGAATGGCGGTTGCCGCAGCAAGGAGTTGGCTGCTGTGGGGATTATAAAAGTCATCTGCCGTAAAAAGGATGTTTTCCCCTTGACTATAGGTTTCGAACAGGCCGGGTTCTTCTTCCAAAATTGCCAAGCCCAGGTCCATGACTAAAAAGGGAAAGCGGTCGATCCCGTTCACATGCCGCTTCTCATCGGGATGCTGAAAATGGATGTGCCCTTTTTCCCAGCGGCTATCATAAGCGTTCCGTTCTCCCAGACTGTCATAATCCAGCAGAATGGGATCATTGTGTTTGGTTATGGCGATGTTATTCGCCTGGATATCCCCATGAACTATCTGGAATGCTTCAAGGTTGGACTGGAGCTTACAGAGCTTTTTTCGCAGGGCCCTCACCTGGTCCCGGTTGCGGTACTGTTTTTCGATCCAGGATGCCAGTACTGGTTCATCAACCCAGTCCATAATGATGGCCGGAACGGCTAGGTCTTCGACAAAAAAGCCGTTGCTAATCCAATGAGCCTCGATAAAGGCTGCTGCCAGCGGGTCCCGGCTGCTTGCGATACGGGCTGCTAGTCCATAGGCGGCTTCCATACTCGGGAGCCGCTCCTCCTGGGCGGAGTGGAAAAGGCGGAGGGCTTTTTTGGAACCATCCTTCAATATAAGTTGATAAATATAGGCAAAGCCACCTGAAATCGCCGCGGGGATTCCGTATGCGTTGGTCTGGATCTGGGCTCCTTCAAAACCGGCAAGTTTAAGGCTCCGATGCAAGTTCTCCGGGGCGATGGCCTTGTTGTAATCCTGTAGATTGGGCCACCTTTTCATAGTCGAATTCATAGTCGAAGCTCCAACAGGGTATAATCATCGGCGACAAGGGCCCCTATTTCTCTTGTTTGTGCGAGCTCATCTATCACTGCTTTAAGAGGCGCCTTCGTTATAAACTCCCACCACATACTTCTTTCTTCATCTGGCTTTGTAAGTATAAAAGCTGCTAAGGCATCGGTGCAGAGTATGAGCCGGGGCTGCTGCAAGCTCTGGATCTGCAGATGCCAGACCCTGCACGGTGGGATGGTGGTCCGTTTTGAACTGCCGATTAAGGGCGGGGTTAAGGAAAATTCTTCGCTTGCTGAAATTGGCAGATGCAGAATATCCCGATAGCGGTCCAGTACAAAAAGTTCCGTATCGCCCACGGTCCAGGCCGTAATTGTTTTGCCTCTCGGCGAAATACGGAGGGCAAGCAGGGTCGCCCAGGAGCCCCGAGCCTGGGATGCCTTGCTGAGCCAATCGTCCGCTGCAAGCTGTGCTTGGTTGTTTCTTTGGTATATCCTGCGGGCCCGATATATCCATAATTCCACCAATTTTTGTAGATTCCCGCGGCCATTACGTGGAACACGTTCAAGGCTTAACAAACCATTGACTATATTCCAGGCGAGGCATTCTGCCCAAGCAGCAGCATCATAACTTTCGCTTGCCCCATCGCACAGAACCCAGGCAGTTGCTCCGCTGTTACTCTTGCCCCAAGCCCAGCGATCTTCGCCTCGTTCTCCATGGTAGGGGATTGAAATAAACCGTTCGAGGGTCGCCATTACAGCATTTTCCCCGGCCGGGACCCCAGGTTCAAAAAGCGGGTAGCCAGATCTGCGCCTGCTCCGTATGCAAAAAAGCGGGAAGATCGGGATACTGAAAAGCCCTCCTGCCGAGCCGCTTCCACAAGATGTTCCGGCATAGGGCTTGAGATTCGATAAAGAAGACTGCCGTATTCATTGAGGCCCTCCGGAGATGCGGGAAAGATGACGGAGCGGCTCTCATTTTGGCGATCATCCACATGGAGATTAAAAAGCAGGGTTTCTCCATCCTTGGTATGGATTTGGCGCAAAATGCGGGCAGGGCCTTCCGGGTCTCCATCGGTACTTTCGCCATCGGTTATATTGATGACCGTCGGCGGGTATGATTCAGAATACTGGTCGCACCAGCGGGCCGCAATATGGCATACCTGTTCAAAGGCGGCCCTCATGGGGGTATCTCCTTCGTTGATAACCGGAACCCAATGAGGGTGGGGTAGTCCTTCCCGGTCTTTCCGAATGGAGAGAGGCTGTTGCGCAAGCACAGAGATGGGAACCTATGCTTCCTCCGATGAAAGTGGTTCCACCAGATTGCGGATCTCCCCATCTCCATAACCCACCAATGCTATATGGAAATAATCCCGGAGGCCGCCGGCCCTGTTGCACCGGGCAGCCAGCTCTTCGAGCAGTTGGTCCACCACATGAGCAAGATATTCGCTGCGGCTTAAGCCTGCACTATAATCGTTTGCCATGGAACCGGATTGGTCCAGCATAAAAAGAATAAGCGTAGGATGGTTCCTAGAAATATTTGCAGTGTAGGATCGCCGTATAGTGCTGTGCTGGCTTTTCTCTGCTTGGACCGAAGGCAACTGATCTGGGTTCTGAGTGGGATTCGGGACTACATTTTCTGTGGTTTCCGGAGCCAAACGGTCTGGATCCATCATGGGATCAGTTGTTATTTCTGCGGTTTTTGTGGCCTGTAACTGAGGTAATACTGCTGTATCAAGGAAGAATACGCATGTTCTCTGCCAGGGCTGCAAAATCAAGCTGTTTCGATGCTGCTTCGGTAAGGCTCAGATTAAAATCAATCTGATCTAAGTCGCGGCTTGGATCCCGCATCTGTTCAAGAATTTCTGATACTATGTCGGCTTTCATCCTGCCCGCCAGAATGGTACTCATTAACCGATCCGAAACGGGTTCCAGGCTCGGACTTAATAGGTTGCCCCTTTCCAGCTCCGCGGAGAGTTTTTCTATCTCCGCCAGGCTTTCTCCCAGCCGCATATCGATTTGACTGATCTGGTCTACCAGGGTTCCGAGGGGCCCCAGGTTGTCCCTGAGGATGCTGTCAAAACTTAAGGCAATATTGGTAAGTTCTGCGATTTCCCGCTGAACCGCTGCCATTTTCCGGTTAAAATCGTAGTACTGCCGGTATAGGCCCACGTCGTTTTTAAGTTTTTCGTAGACCTCAAGTTGTTTTTCGTCGTCTGCCGCGAGGGTTTCCAGGGCATCCAGGGCATGGCGCAGCTTTTTAATGATCAGGATGGCGGCCCTGCTCAGGTTCGTTACCATGGTCCTGATTTCCTCTGCCTTTTCTTCAAAAACCTGGGCGCTGTCGCCATGCCCGGACTGTATAAACTGAGCTTGGAGCCGCTGCCGTTCCTGTTCGAGTTGTTCTAGATTAGCAAGTCGCGCAAGAAACTCTTCCTGTACCCCCTCCCCGATGGCCTCAAAGACCCGGCGGCAGCTTTTAATTTTGCTTCGGAGCAGTTGGATGAGCTCATCATAATTCTCCACCAGCTGTTCCATGCGTTCCATCCGTTCCTCTGGAGAGAGCTCTTCTTTTTTTACTAAAAAGGAGAAAAAGCCGCTCTTCTTTTCTTCAGCTGCAAGAACCTCCCGCTGTGTCTGGATTCTGTCCTGGAGCTCATTAAAATGGGAGTCCTTAATGACCGGGAGATCATAATGTTTGCCAAAAAGGAAAAGACTCACAAATTGTTCATCCATTTTGGTTTGTCCTTTTTAATTACTGGTCCATGCAACGGTCATGGTGCTGCCCGGAAAGCTATAGCGACCAAGTTCCCAGTCTAAAACAAGCCATCGGTCATCCGTAGCAGTGTCCCGGCTCACCGCCAGGTTCATCGAGTTTTTTCCTAAATAGGAAGCTACGGCTTGTAGAACCCGGTCAGCTGCCGCCCCCCGGCCAATCCAAACTTCCGCCCATGCATGGCCCTGCTGTCCCCGGAATCCATGGATTATCCGGGATCGGCCACCTACCGCGATAATACAGGATGCCATGACTGAAGCATAATCATCACAGTCTCCCGCCAGGCCCAGGGCTATGGTTCTGCTTGCAGGGGACGTATAGTCGGTCCAGGAAACCGCCGGATCGCTTACATATTTCCAGTTGCGGGACAGGGCCCCGTGTATGAGCACCAGCTGTTTCGCCCCTGCTGCGTTGGGAATTTTACTCCCCTGGGGATCATCCCAAGGGCCCGGAGCTGCGGTGGCAATTTTAACTGCAAAATCCCGTACCAGAGGATTGGTAGGCTGGACCGCAAGGTCGTAGCGGCCCCCTTTTACCGGGGCGTTATCCTTTTCGATACGACCCTGCAGGTCCTTGATAGCCTGCTTAGCCGCCTCAAGTTCTTTACTTAACAAAGCGCTGTCCTTAACGGATCGTTCAAGGGCCTTTTTGTCCTCCTCGCTCCGGGCGAGCCGTTCGGAAAGCTCTTTAAGGGCCTTTTCCTTTTCCTGTAATGTTTTGTCCTTTTCTTCCACCACCTGCCGGACCGCCTTTTCGACCTCCGGATTTACATAGGACTTGCCCATGGTCGCCGAGATGGACTGCAGGGCCTTTTCAAAGGTACTGGCATCCATTCCGAGAGATGCAGAGCTGGCGGTAAAAGGAGACCAGGCGGTCAGTATAAAAAGGAGTAAAAGCGCAGGGATTGATGGGCCGAGCAAGGCCGGCAGGACTTTTACCTTTTCCGATCGGGCCATAAAAAGCCCCGTGATGATCGCCAGGGCTCCCGCAAATAAGGCCGGGCCCGGCTGGCTAAAGGGAGGGAAACGGAACAGGGCTGAACGGATGCTGGCAAGATAGGGGAGATCAAAGGCCCCCCGCAAAGAGGACTATGCCTGTTCCAAAGCCCGAAAGGAGGGGCAGGATACGGTTTACCGTCCCAAGGAGCATGGTGAGAACCGAGCTCGCTATAAAGACCGCAATGAGCACCCCCGGTTCGCCGAATGGACCAAAGGTTTTTTTGATGATCTGGAGCGGCTGGTCGATACCAAAGACCGCCAGTGCGGGTACCGCAAAGGCAAAAAGGCCGACGATGATACTGGTATTACCGATAGTTTCCAGGACCGATTTTTTTGGCTTTGTATTTTCCATACAAAATAGTGTAAATCAGGATAGGAAAGTCGGCAATGGGATAGTTACCGAGTACTTTATACCCCTTTACACAAGCCAAAGGCCAGCTCTGACCAGTGTTCGAACTCCATGGATTTGTTTTGCATAGCCAGTACTATATCTGCCTCAGAAAGCCAGCGGATCTGTCCCAGTTCCTCTCCCACGGTCATATGTTGCGGATCCAAGGTCAGCACATACACAAGGCCGATATGCACCGTACCGACAGAGCTTTTATCTTCATAGATAAGCCCCTTGCAGGTGTATGCCCCTTCCGACGGGGTGTATCCAATTTCTTCGCTGAGTTCCCGCATTAAGGCCTGCTTAAGCGTTTCTTCCAGGGAAAATTCGCAGTTTTCGTGAATGTCTTCCGGATTGATATGGCCCCCGACACCGAGCGAATACAGTCCATGGAGGCGTTTTTCTGTGCCACTGCGCTCGTAAACAAGGAAATTGCCATGCAAATCCTGGATAAGACAATAGGGAATAAGCTGTTTATAGGACGAATTATGTTCAGCTTCGCTGCGCAGTACAAATTGGGGCTCGCAGGCTGAGAAAATATCAATAAGCTCTTGTTGAGAATAGATATAGCTATTTTTTTGCAAACCTATTTTTTGTTTCAGCAATTCGGTGACGACGCAGAGCACCGCTTCGTTCTGTTTCATGATAATTCCTGTTTTCTGGATTGATGAATTACACGCAAAGCCTACCAGAAAACAGGACCTCTGTGTAGACTGTTCCTCTACGACACCTTTATCATGACCAGCATGGTAAGGTCGTCTTTGGGGGGCTCCCCTGCAAGGAAGCTTTTGAATTGCTGCAGGATATAGTCCCGGACCGCAGCGGCCCCCTGTTCTGCCGGAGCCTGAGAGAGGGCAGCGCGAATCCGGTCATTGCCGAAATCTTCGCCGGCAGCGTTTTTTGCCTCCACAAGACAATCTGAATAGACTAGCAGCGCATCCCCGTTATGGATAGGGAAACGGAGGCTCCGGTACCCTTCGGAAAGACCTTCAAGGCCTATAAAACGGCCCCGGCTTTCGCCCTGACGGGATTCTACGGCTTTTACAATACCAGAACGGCCAGAGCGGTACAGGAGGTCAGGGTGACCTGCATTAACATATTCCACCCGGTCTCCGCTAAAGCGGAGCAGTATTCCGGTGAGATAATTTTCTATATTGCCCTTTTCAGCGATGAGTTTTTCATCAATCTTTTTCATGACCTCCCCAAGGGGTATGTCTCTACCATCTTTAAATTGGCGGTACACGACGGATTTTGCCAGCATGGCCACAAGCCCTGAGGCGATACCATGACCTGAAACGTCAAAAAGGCCCGCACCGAGCAGTGTTTTCCCATCAATATAAAAATCATAGAGGTCCCCGGAGACTCCCGCCATGGGTTCGAAGGCATAGGCAATATCCCAGTTTTCCAATACAGGCAAAAAGGCAGGATAAAAACTTTTTTGGACAAACTCGGCCATTTTAAGGTCCCGTTGAGCCCGGTAGTTAGCTTCCTCCAGGGCCGCATTCACCTGCTGCAATTGGAGGTTCGCCTGGGACAGTTCCTCTGTCCGTTCCTTTACCTTGTTTTCCAAATGCAGGTTCAGGTCCTCAGCCTCGTTCCGTGCCCTGGCGAAACGGCCAGCGAGCAGAAAAAGAAAACTGATGAGGACAATTTGCCAGCCAAAACCGGTAATATAGGGGAAATTGTACAGCTTAAGAACCTCGTGCAAGAAAATGTCGAGCAGAGCAGTGAGAACCATAGGAGAAAAGCCGAGGAGCAGCGGCAGTGCATCCGGATCCTTTTTGAACAAAGAATCAAGGGGCATGTAGAGTACATACACAAGGGGCGGCAGGAGGAAAAATTGGGTAAAGAGCCTTATTTCCCTTAAGGTGGAATAATTGGGGCTTAGTAATACGATGCCTACCGGAATGATAAATAATATAATCCGCGCCCACAGCACCCAGGCAGGGTCGGTTCTCCGCAGATAGTCACGAACAAAACCGCAGAGTTTAAAGAGCATATAAAAGAGTACAAGATTGATGAATTTCTGGAAACTTACATAGGTCATCCAAGCAGGGGGCATGCCGGGCAGTTCGGTAATGAAAAAATTGGAAAGATAAAAAACGCTCAGCAGGTTAAGCAGCGCAAAGGAAAAATTTTCTTTGTCCTTTTTCCTTCTATAATAGAGTATGAAATGATACAGCGAAATGATGAGCATGACCGCCGCAAACATGAGGTTTACGGTAGAATTCCAGAAATTTTCCCAGCGGCTTGCGTGAACCGTATCCTGTCTAAAACCGATGAAGGGGCGGGATGCAATGGAGCCCTCTCCATCAACCCAAATATGAAGGAGTACCGTAATAGGTTTGTGAAGCTGTATCGCTTCTGGCGGAATGGCATATTCCCGGGAGGTATTCCAATAACTAAAATAGTTAGGCGGGTTTCGGCCCGTGCTGCCAACGAAGACACCATTGACCCAGGTTTGATCGGTCATGGTAATTCTGCCCAAGAAAATACCCAAGGGGAGGGGGCTCAAGAAATCGACACTGGGAAATTCGCCCCGAATCCAGATATAGCCCCGTTTATTGGGAAGAAGCGTTTCAAGATTTGAGAGAGCCCTCTCTTCCAGGGGAGTAAAGACTAACTGCAGGCTTGTTTCCGGATTCGTCTGGGGTGTTACCTGGCCCTGAGCTGGATCCTGAGCCCAGTACCACTTCTGGGCTCTCAGCATTACTTTAAGGGCCGATGTTTCTTCGCTAATGGCTGCCAAGGGGAAACCTATTGCAGATAATTGCAGTACTAAAAAGAGCAATACCTTGAGCTGCAAATGTGATGTACGAATTTTCAGAAAACCCATGGCAGACCTCCTAGCTTCGTCTCTTACTGTTTGTTGCTCTGCTGATGTTTTGCTAATGTAGCCTGTACCTGTTTTTCATTGTACAACAGGAGCAATATAAAGCCAATTGCGCAGAATGCAAGGGCAAAGAGGGTCGTAAGCCGGACACCTGCAACCCCAACCACATCCCCGGAGCCGCTCGAACCTGCCCCAATCATTACGATAGATGGCAGCAGTACCGCGCCGATGGATTGGCCCATTTTGGACATAAAGGTCCGGAACCCAAAGAATACACCAGCCTTGTACATTCCCGTTTCAATAGCATAGGCTTCAGCCATATCAGAGACCATGGCATTGGGAAGGATGCCAAAAATGGCCAGAGGAATTGCCGCAAGAAGGGCTGCGATCAGCGCCTGGGTCATAGCCGGCAGTGGCAGATATCCAAAGAGGGCGCAGAAAGAGAACAGTATGCCAAAGAGCACGAAGGCAATCATAAGAAGCCGCTTGCGGCCCACTGCCCGGGCTATAAAGTTAACCGGAATGTAAAAGGCAAAACTCACCAGGAACATTACAATGAAAAGGCTCGAATAGGTTTCCTTGGGAAGGCCCAGCAGCACGGTAATGTAATACATGAGCCCGTTGTTGATGAAATAAAGACTGATCCAATAGGCAAAGTCCGACAGGGTGAAACGGAGGAAATTTCGGTCCTTAATAACATTGCCAATGCTGGTGAAGAAACCGTCATCGCAGGGTACAGATTCGGCATAGCGGTTTTCGTCTATCACAATAATAGGAAGTACCATCAATATAAACGAAACTACTGCAAAGACGCCCTGAGCAGCTTGGAATGCCTGGAGCGGCGACATCCCTTGGGCTTGGAACATACCCTGGAGCGCAGGAGCTTGGGCTCCAATCATGGCACCGAGAGCCCAGGTTATGGAAATCATGGTGGAAAGTTCAAGCCGTTCGTTGCTGCTGTGGCCAAGCTCACTCATCCAAGCAAAAAAGGGCGTTACATACATGGTCATAAAGAGGTAAAAGAGGGTCACGGTCACAAAGAGCCAAAGGCTGTTAGCGGTGATATTAGCCTGATCTCCGGTCCCGAAGGGGGCAACGAACACAAGCACCGCAAAAAGCGCAAAGGGCAGAACCGCCACGGACATAAAGAAGCGGCGGCGGCCAATTTTAGATTTACTTCTGTCAGAAAAAACAGCAATGAGGGGATCGGTAATGGCGTCCCAGATACGGCCAAAGGCCAGGATAAGGCCGATAACGGTGAGTACCCCTACAATATACCCCTGGTGAATCATCCGAGGAAACAGGGCAGCTCCGCCTTCTTGGGGCGGCAGATAAAAATAGTTCAGAAAGTTGGCTGCCCCATAACTTGCCAAGGACCAACCGAGCTGTCCCAAAGCATAGATAATTTTTTTGGAAAATGGCAGGGATTCTACAACCCGGCCCTGTGCATTCATGACAGAATTGCTCATTTCATTCCTCCTTGCAATGCTAATTCAACTGCCCGGTAGGCTCCGGAATAGAGTCCCGCCTTGTTGGCAGAAAGGATACAGGAATTCATTAGGCTCAGGCCTTCGCTGTCTTCCATCAAGAAGCGC
>JAIWNU010000102.1 GCA_020216655.1 Treponema sp.
AGCATAGCCTCCGCTTCTTTGGGATCAGCGCATTCAAAGGTGCCATCCCCCAGTTCGGCGGAACGGATTGCCCCCCATGCTTCGTGGCCTCCAACCCGACGTACTAAAAGTTTTGGTACCGGGTAAAAGGCTAGCTCGCTCGGTTTGGTCACCAGAAGATCACTGGCTCTCATCAGCAGGTTTGTCGTATAGACCGCTTGGAAAATGTCTGAATGCATGAAAATATGAATTCCCGACATGGTTCCTCCGATGGCTTCTTCCGCAATGGTCTTTGTCTCGTTCCAGTTGTTAATGTGCATGCGGGCTTTAACAAGTTCGGGAATATCAGCCAGGAGTCCTTCCAATACAGATTGATGGTCACCCACATTGATGAGTATTGCCACCTTGCCTCGCTGTTCTAATGGCAGCAAGGTTCGGATAAGCCGGGCATAGAGTTCCCGCTGGGCTCCTGCGCCTCCTACAGAAAGCAGAACCCGCAGCGGTTTAAGGGTCGAAAGCCGATTCATTCGAGCTGCGGTATCCTGTTCAAGATTTGCAACCAATTCATGGTCGATATAATGGCCTGTGTATACAAGACTTCCTTTATCCATAAAGCGGGGAATGGTTTTTCCCGCCATACCCCGGAGGGTTTTGTAGCCGAACCAAGCTGAGGGAGACTGGACACAATGAATAGCCCCCTCTGAAAGGTGCAGGGCCATGGGCCAATTGTCAGGTATTACATTGACGACCCGCTCCATGCCGCTGTGTATCGCCGCTTGGGCTGACCAAACGTGGGTTGCCACATAGGGAATATTTTTAGGCAGGAGCTTGCAGGGAGTAGCCATGAGTTCTGCGGTTTTTTGATCCGCCGCGTTGTAGGTCAGTTTCCGGAACCCTTCTGAGTTAAGGGGCTCCCAATAGAGACTGTTAAAGAGGGCGTATTTTTGGGATAGGCGGGACCCCAGCGAATAGAGGCTGTTTAAGTGGGCGATAATTTTGCCCCCCGTGGTATCTTTAAAAGAATGCAGATCAAACCAATAGGGGTTTCTGCCCATGGCCCGTGCAGCGCTTGCAATGGCTATGGAAATCCGGTAATGGCCGAATCCCATACGAATATTGCCTACCACCAGAGCTTTAGGATCCGAAGGGAGATCTACCTTCTGCCATTCCCCTTCAATTTTGGTGCCCACTTCCTGGACCATGAGCTGCCGAATCCCCAGCGGATCCAAACTCGGTACCTCTCTTGAAAGAAGAATAAAGTCCTTTTGAGAATCATCTCCGAATTTTTTTAGATACGCTTTTTTTTGCCCTTCTGCCTTCTGTTGAATCCCTGCAGGTATAGGATTCCCGAAAATTGATGCGGACCTGTCCATTCCCTTCGCTCCTCACAAAAAATAACCTATGCCTTTTAAAAATTTAAACCAATTTCAAAAGCTGCTTGCTTTTGAAGCTGCCTCATCTTAAAAAAGTTAATTTTTATCAGGCATCTAATGTCATTCATATTCTGAATGACATTAAATATTTTAAATCCATTTGCCAAATCCGTCAAGAAAATATATACTGTTTTTATGAGTTACAAGGATATTCAAAAGGAGCGGGTCAGACGTTATTTTCTGGAAGCCGCAAAGGACATTATTCTTACCGAAGGTGTCTCAGCAGTTACAAGCAAAAAGGTCGGAGAAAAGGCTGCGTATTCTTATGCCAGTATCTATAATTACTTTGAAAACCAGAATGCCCTGCTCTGCGAGGCGGTAGAAGAAATAGCTCGGGATTGTGCTCAATGGGTGAGGGACAATCTGGAAGCAGTATTGTCGGGACAATTTGCCGATTTTCAGCTTTGGATCCCTTATGGCAGCTCAGAGCTGCAAAATAATCGCTTGATGAGACCGGAGGACCGGATTCTCGCATTTTCTTTTCTTATGATTGAATATAACGGCAAAAATCCAAACCGTTATGCCCCTTTTATTTCTACAGAAATTGATTTTCGCTACTTTATAAGACGAGACGGGAACCATTTCATGCATCCAGCCTATGAACTTTTACTGGGGGAACTAGAAAAACTTGATAAGTTTACTCAAGATAAGCGTCGACTTATTGCGGACATTATGGTATACATTTTCCATTCAAAGATGCACTTCTATATCCGCTATGGAGCTCCAGAAAATTTGGAAGCCCTGCATAAGGAAGTTGCACAGGAGGTCCGCTTTCTTTTATGGCCCTGACTCATATAGAAAAACTAATTGCCAAGGCTATTCTGGACTACGAGCTTCTTAAACCGGGGGATAGGATTTTACTCGGAGCTTCCGGAGGCAAGGATTCGACCACCTTAGCCTGGGCGCTGGGCCGCCGCAAAAAGTGGAATGCCCCGGCTTTTGAGATCCAGGCCCTCAGGATAGCCAGCGATGTGCCGGGGGGAGGCATGCCCATGGCGGCGGCCCAGCGCCTGGCGGCGCTCTACGAGGAATGGGGCATACCCTTACATACCATTGAGGTGCCAATTGTAGAACGCCTTAAGCCGGGCCAGAAGATGAGCTGCTATTGGTGCTCTACCCAGCGGCGGACAGAACTTCTGCGATATGCTATGGAGCATGGCTTTAATAAAATTGCCCTGGGGCATCATCTGGATGATGTGCTTGCGACGCTTCTTATGAATATGACCAAAAAGGGGGAATTGGCTACCATGCCGCCCCATCTAAAATATGACAAATACCCGGTCGAAATTATCCGCCCCTTGGTGCTGGTCAGCGAAGAGGCGATCCGGGGCTTTGCCCGCGAAATGGGCTGGCTTCAGATTACCTGCAGCTGCGGTTATGGGGATGATGGAGAGCGGAAGGAATACCAGCGCCGTCTTGATACACTGACCGCCGGTTCTGTAGACGCAAAACTGCTGATGCTAAAGAGCCTTTCAAACATCAAAAAGGATTATCTGGCATAGAGCAGGAGGAAAAAGGGAACTATAGTTTATAGTAGCCCATCTTTTTTTCTGCCGCCTCAAAGGCGATTGTGACAAGCCAGTTCATCACAAAATAAAAGAGTCCGGCGATAAAAATCGGCAGGGTAGAAAACTGACGGGCCGAGGCGTTTTGAGCGGTGCGGAAGAGTTCCGCCACACCGATTGTCTGGGCCAGGGCGGTGTCCTTAACCAGCGTAATCACTTCGTTACCCATGGCGGGGAGTATTCTCCGTACCACCTGGGGGAGAATTATCTTAAAAAGGGTCTGACTTCGTGAAAGTCCCAATACTTTTGCTGCTTCCCATTGACCTTTGGGAATCGCATCGATGCCACCTCGGTAAATTTCCGCGAAATAGGCTGCATAGTTGACTGCAAAAGCGATAATGACCGCGGTAAATCTATCGTAGGAAATACCAAAGAGATAATAGGGGGCAAAATATACAAAGATAAGCTGCAAAATAAGGGGCGTCCCCCGCATCACCAGAATGTAGAAACTTACCGGTGTGCGGAGGAGCTTAGATTTTGATCGGCGGGCAAGTGCAACTGGCAACGCAAGGGGAATGGAAAAGAACAGGGTAAGGAAAAACACCGAAAGGGATACCAAGGTTCCTGATACCATCTGGCCAAGCATCTGCCACATCACATTACCGCCTCATCAATCTATTGGAAATAATTATTTCCCAACTACGGAAATATCCGAACCGAACCACTGGGCAGTTATGGATGCCAGGGTACCATCTTTGGCCATAGCTTCCAGTGTTGCTTGTACTGCATCCCGCAGGGCGAGGTCGTTTTTCCGGAATCCTACTCCATAGTCTTCGGCGGAAAGAGATTCGCTCAGGATGCGGTAGTCCTTTCCAGAGCGTTTAATATTGTCGTTAGCCACAATCAGGTCCATAATCACCGCATCTACACCGCCGATTTCCAGGTCCATCAGGGCGGTCAGGTTGTCTTTAAATTCAACCACTTGTTTGAGGCTCGCCTTAAAACTACTATTGCTCTCCAGGGCTTCTGCTGCGGAAGAACCAGCCTGGAGACCTATGGTTTTACCCTTTAGGTCCGCCAGAGTCTGATAAGCGGCATTTTTCTTGACCACAAGTACTTGAGCATTTTTTAGGTATGGCTTGGTAAAGGCCATATTTTTTGCCCGTTCCTCCGTAATGGTAAAACCGTTCCAGATGCAGTCAATTTTACCCGTATTCAATTCCTGTTCCTTGGCATTCCAGTCGATCGGCTGTAGTACGAGCTGCACGCCAAGCCGTTTGGTAACTTCTTTAGCCAAGTCGATGTCATAACCGACAATTTCGTTGTTTTCGTTGCGGTAGCCCATGGGCGGGAATGCATCATCCAAACCGAGGACAAGCTTGCCATTGGCTTTTATTGTTTCCAAAGATTTGTCCTGGGGTGCGCCATTCTTTGCCGCAGACTTGGCGCAGCTGCCAAGGCCGAGGGCCAGTATTGAGAGCAGTATGAAAGTAACCAGTATACTTCGTTTCATGCTAAAACTCCTTGCTGTTTGTAGGTGGGGGCATTATGCAGGAAATAAAAGGCTCTTGCAAGAAGAGTCTTTTGAAATGGGCTTAGTTTTCTAGGGAGACCCGATTTTGTACCGTATACACGGGTCCGCCGCGCTGAAGCACCGAAGAAACAAGGGCCGCTGAACAAACGATACCCCTGGCGGTAAGCCTTACCTGCCGTTCCTCGGCCTCCAACTGTATGGGACTTCTTCCGGCCCGGGCTACGGTAATATGGGGCGTAAAGGGCCTCTGGGATGCTTCAAAGTCTTTTAATATAGCAGCTTCTTTAATTGCAAGGAGCTCCCGTTCTAGGTGTGCGGCAAGCAGCGAGACCGCTTCTGAGCCGGCTCCGAGCCCGACAGCTAATACCGAGGCGGGCTTTCGGGGCGGGAAGGTATAGATGCCCTGGGCTGCTATTTCAATACCATTAACGGATTCAGTGCTGATAGTTTGCTGCTGGTAAGTATCATTTAATGTTCTCCGGTCTTTCTTCCATTTTAAGACTGACTGTTCCAAGGCTTTTGCAACAAGTGGAACTCCCTGTTCAGGAACGGAGCCGAGAAAAGCGAGCGTAAGGTGCTGATTTTCCCGGCTAGTCCAGCGAAATTCGGGATGAGACCGTTTTAGGTCCCTTAGGTCCTTTTCAAGAGCGGCGATAAATGAATCAGGCAGTTCCAGGGCAATAAAGAGACGGAGATCCATAAATTACTTTTCCGTTTCAGTCATACCGCTTACAAACTGTTTTTGCATTGCCACGACCACAATGACGGGAGGGATCAGGGCCAGCATGGTGGTGGCCAGGATGACCTGCCATTCTGCTTGGGCGTCTCCGACTGCGAGCATTCGGTTAATACCGATAAGCAGGGTGTAATACTTTTCTTTGGTTGTAATGAGCAGGGGCCAGAGATACTGGTTCCATCCATAAATAAACTGGATAACGAACATGGATGCGATAGGAGTCCGTGTCATGGGAACAAGAATATGGCGGAAAAATTCCATGGCCGACGCTCCATCGATTGCTGCGGCTTCTGCGATTTCCCGGGGGACAGACTTAAAAAACTGACGGAAGAGGAACACCGCCGTGGCGGATACGGTCATGGGCAGAATGAGGCCCCAGTACGTATTCAGCATACCCAGGTCTGAAATGACCTTATAGGTTGGCATAATGCGGACCTCTACCGGGAGCATCAGGGTGATGAAAATGGACCAGAATATAAAGTCCTTCAGGGCAAAATCAAAATACACAATGGCAAAGGCTGCTAAAAGGGAAATAATAATTTTACCTACTGAGATACCTAATGCCATAATGGTGGAGTTCTTAACCATTATGGCCGCATTGGCTCCCAGATTTTTAGCCCCTTCAAAGAAGGCACGGCCATAGTTTACGCCAAACTGATCTCCTGGCAGTATGGACATGGGGGCATCCAGAATGTCCGCAAGCCGTTGGGTAGAGCCCACAAAAACGACCCAAATGGGAAAAACGATAATAAAAAGGGCAAGCAGCAAAACGACATGGGGAAAGGCTCGTCTGAACAGGGATTTTTCTACCATGGCGGTCTCCTAATATTCCACTTTCCGTTCCACAAAGCGGAACTGGAGGGCGCTGAGTACAATGACGATGAGCATCAAGATTACCGACTGGGCTGCGGAACTGCCGAGGTCGAGGTTAATCACCCCATCTTTGTAGACCTTATAGACAAGAATATTAGTTGCCTGGTTGGGTCCTCCGGAGGTCACCTGGTGAATTATAGGGAATGTTTCGAAAAAGGCGTACACCAGGTTCATGACAAGCAGGTAGAAGGTAGTTGGCGAAAGCAGGGGGAACACAACCCGCCAGAAACGGGTAAAAGGACCGCCGCCGTCAATAGCAGCTGCCTCAATAAGCGATAATGGAACATTCTGCAATCCCGCTAAAAAAAAGACAAAGTTATAGGATATCTGTTTCCAGCTGGAAGCGAGGGTAACTAAAAAGAGCGCCTGGCCGCTCTTAACTAAATAATTCCAGTTGATACCCATTTTTTTGAGCTGATAGGAAACAATACCCACCGTGGGGTTGAATAAAAACATCCACAAGACTCCCGCTACGAGAGTAGAAACTGCATATGGCCAGACCAGCATGGTGGTATAAAAGGTTTTTCCTGCTATATGTTTATTTGCCTGGACTGCTAAAAAAAGAGAGATGGTCAGGGCAGAAAAGGCTACCATGATTGCAAACTTAAAAGACAAAATAAGGGAATCGATATACTGAGGGTTTTGTAATAGTTTGATGTAATTTTCCAGTCCCACAAAAATAAGGGAAATTCCAAAGGCATCCTGTATAAAAAGGGACTGGTACAGGGCCATAAAGGCGGGCCAAAAGAAAAAGATGGCTACGATTATCATCTGAGGAAGCACCAGCACATAGGGTAAGGTCTTATTGTGAAAGGCATACTGTTTAGTCATGGGACGCATCCTTTAACGCACAAAGGCTACCCGCATGATGCAGGCAGCCTTTATGTCAATTGGTGAACATGTTGCTATTTGTTGATCCGTTCAAACTCTCTGAGTTTTTCGTTCCCCAGTTTAACCATCATGTCTAGCCCGTCTTTTACGGATATTTTACCGTCCAGAATGGCTTCCCACTGCTCATCCTCTATGGTACGAATCTGGGGCATAAAGCCGAAGCGGAGTCCCATGGTATTCTGGGTGGGGGCCTTGTTCAGAAGCTGTTTAATAGCCACTTCGGGGCCGGGATTGTCGTTGTAGTAGCCCTGTTTTTTTGTCAGTTCATAGGCAGCGGTTGTAATGGGCAGATAACCAGTCTGCTGGTGCCAGAATGCCTGGGTTTCGGGTTTGGACAGGAAGCTAAAGAATTTTGCCACCGCTTTGTAAACCTTTTGGTCCTTCTGGGTCATAACCCAGAGACTTGCGCCGCCAATGATAGAGTTTTGGGGAGCTCCCTTAACATCGGGATAGTAGGGCAGCATAGCTACACCAAAGTCAAATTTGCAGGTTGCCTTCATCGACCCGTAGCCGCCGATGGACTCAAAGTGGAGCGGCACCGTGCCGGAAGTAAAGAGCGAGTTTGCCTTGTTTTCCCGGCCGCCATATTTGAAGACCCCTTCTTTGGCCATCTGATACAGGTTTTCAAAATGTTTTACCTGCAAGGGTCCATTAAACACAAGCTGGGTGTCCAGTCCATCGAATCCATTGGATTTAGTTCCAAACGGTACATTGTGCCAGGCAGAAAAGTTTTCAAGCTGAATCCAGGAAATCCAGTTGGTGGTAAAGCCCGCTTCGTATCCTGCGGCCTTAAGTTTTTTAGCTACATCGAAGAATTCAGGCCATGTCTTTGGTGGTTTTTCAGGGTCCAGGCCAGCCTTGCGGAAGGCATCCTTGTTGTAGTACATGACCGCGGTAGAGGAGTTAAAGGGCATGGAAAGCATTTCGCCCTTGGATGTTGAATAGTAGCTTGTGATGGTGGGAATGTATGCTTTAGGATCAAAGGGTTCCTTTTGTTCAGCCATGAGCTGGTATACCGGTTTGATGGCTCCCTTAGCGCTCATCATGGTGGCGGTTCCAACTTCATATACCTGGAGTATGGCCGGCGGCGTTCCTGAACGGAAGGCGGCTATACCGGCGTTCATGGTATCCGCGTAGCTGCCCTTATACACGGGAGTTACCACATACTCACTTTGGCTTTTGTTGAACATGTCGCAGACCTGGGCGGTAATTTCACCGTTTTTTCCACCCATGGCATGCCAGAACTCGATCGTGGTCTGGGCAAATATTGTGCTTGCCAGACCTGCAAGGGCTGCGAAAAGGTACACCTTTTTCATACACCACTCCTTTTTTGTGTAACGATTCTTTCTCAGAGCTATCGCTATGGATAAAGCTCTTTCGGGTTACAGCAAAATATAGCTTACGCCCGAACCGAAAAATAGGCAAGAAAAATTGATGTTTTCTTGTAAACCTATGGTTAAACCTATGGTGGTGTTTCTGTGTAAAGAAATAGTTAGGAGACTATGAGTGTGGCGTTAAATTTTGATCCGATCGGGCATATCGGTAATGATGCCGGTGACGCCCCAGGATACGAGGTCCCGGGCAAGTTGAGGATCGTTAACGGTCCACACCTGGGTAAGCCGGCCGCGATTCCGTTCAGCGGCGACCAGTTCCGGATTTACCATGGAATAGCGGGGATGCCAGGCTTCGTGTCCAGATTTTCCCGCGATATCTGGGAGATATTGGTCTATTAAGGTTGTGGTGTAAGGAGGGCTTGCCTCTTCCACAAGAAAACCTACAGGGATAGAGGGTTTAAGTTCCTTGAATCGTTTGAGGGTTGGTGGGTTAAAAGATGACACAATCACATTCCGGGCCATGTCATAGCGGTCGATACAGTCCGCCACCAGGGCTTCAATACCGTTGTTGTCAGCTGCATCGCTGTTGGCAGTACCGCCGTTGGTGAAATCGCTATCGGCAAAACCGCCGCTGGCGGTACAATAGGGGGCCTTGATTTCCACATTAACGATAAAGTCCGCCGGAGCCCGGTCTTTAACCAGAGAAAACACTTCTTCCAGGGTTGGGATCATGATAAATGGATAGTGGGGAATATGGCCCTGGAGAGGCTCTGCCATGGGCGAGAACCGAGCGGCCGCATTCAGTTCCCTCAGTTCAGCAAAAAGCAGGTCCCGTACAGCCCCGGTCCCATCGGTGGTGCCGTCTACGGTAAAATCATGGATAATGACCAGTTCCCTATCTGCAGAAAGCTGAACATCAAGTTCTATACCGTCAGCTCCTTGTTGTATAGCAAGCTCAAAGGCTGGAATAGTATTCATCGGGGCATAGGCTCTGCTGCCTCGGTGTCCGTAAACCAGGGGCCGTTTATCCAGAAAGGCTTGTATCACATAGTTTGTATCGGTTCCCATGATTATTCTCCCAGATATTCCTGGATCAACTGCAGTTTAAGGTCCCGCAGCTGCTCAGAGATGGAAACTTTATAGATATGGGGATTAAGAATCCGTTTGTAACTGCCATCAAAACGGTCAAGGCTGAGCCGTACCCGCTGCTGGATGGATTTTAATGTTGGGTGGTCCTGAATCAGTTCACCGCCCTTCATACGAGGTTTGAGCAGGGGCTCTATATTGCCCTGTGGAGTGTAATGAAAGTGCCGATAGTCCGCCGCTGGGTGCCAGAAGGCATATTCGACTCCCTTTTTTATAATGTCTTCCGGTGCATCGTTTTTATTGGCCAGTTTCTGATCCAGGGTCATCACATCTGCCTCGGCCATTCCTTCTGGGCTGTAGAGGCGCCAAACCTGTTTTACTCCCGGATTAGTTGTCTTTTCAGGATTATCGGAGAATTTGATGGTAGGCTGCAGGTTCCCGTCCGCTACCTGCCGGGCTGCAAGTTTATAAACCCCGGTAAAGGCCGCTTCAGTGCCGCCGGTTACCATATTGGTACCCACCCCCCAGCTATCGATAGGGGCCTTGGCTGCCGTTAAGGTTTGGATAATGGATTCATCCAGATCATTCGATACCGCGATGGTCGCATTTTTTAAGCCCGCCGCATCCAGGGCCTTGCGGACTTCTACCGAAAGATAATGAATATCTCCCGAATCAAGTCGTACCCCAAATTTCTTGCCCTGGGCCGCGAGTTTTTTCCCAACCTTAATGGCATTTTTAATGCCGCTGTCCAGGGTATCGTAGGTATCGATTAAAAAAACAGTTCTATCCGGGTAGGTTTCTGCATAGGCTTCAAAAGCTGCTTCTTCCGAGGGAAAGGACATAATCCACGAGTGGGCCATGGTTCCCATAACGGGGATCCCATAGGTTTTTCCCGCGAGGACGTTGGATGTTCCGCTGGCCCCTCCAATAAAAGCCGCCCGGGATGCGGACATGGCGCCGTCAGGGCCCTGGGCCCGGCGGAGGCCAAACTCCATGATGGTGCCTTTTCCGGAAGCCAGGTACACCCGGGCTGTTTTAGTCGCGATAAGGCTCTGGAAATTGATGGTGTTAAGCAGCATCCCTTCTATTATTTGAGCTTCTATGAGGTTTGCATCGATGCGGATGAGGGGCTCCTGGGGAAAAACGACAGTCCCTTCGTCCATGGCCCAGACATCTCCGGTAAACCGGAAGGTCTTAAGATATGCAAGAAAGTCCTTGTCAAAATAGGAGAGGCTCGCCAGGTACTCCAGATCTTCCGATGAAAAGCGAAAATGAGCGAGCTTGTCGAGAAATGTCTCGAGTCCTGCGAAGACCGAAAAGCCGCCATTAAAGGGCTGGCGGCGGAAAAACATATCAAAGACTGCCCGATGGTTCATGCCCCGTTTCCAGTAGCCCTGGGCCATGGTAAGTTCGTAAAAATCGGTGAAGAGTGCCGATTGGGGGCAAAAGCTCGCTTCTTGCATGTATTCTACTCCTTGTTTCTGGTTTTTAGATAATCTTGGCTGAGTCGATAAAAGAGACTCCTGCGGCTTCTAACTCTACCAGGGCTTTATGCAAAGAACCTGCAGGATAGTCTACTCCTCGCACCGCATCTGACACAATCATGACCTCAAAGCCGAGGCGCCGGGCATCCAGCGCGCTGTATTTGACACAGTAGTCGGTTGCAAGTCCTGTTACGAGAATTTTTGAGACCCCAAGTCCTTTGAGATAAAATTCGAGGCCCGTGGGAGTACAGCGGTCGTTTTCGAAGAAAGCTGAATATGAATCCAGATAGGGCCTAAAACCTTTTCGGACTATGAGCCGAATGGGATTAAGGTTCAGTTCAGGATGAAAATCCGCACCCTTGGTTCCCTGAACGCAATGATCCGGCCAAATTCCCTGTTCCTCTCCGGGCGCCGCATGGGTAGAAGAAAAAGAACAGTGGTTTCGTGGGTGCCAATCCTGGGTTGCTATGACAGGTACTCCCTGCTTTTCACAAAGAGCCGATAGCCTATTTATAGGACTGAGTATTTCATTTGCATCAGCAACCGCCAAAGCCCCCGGCTCAGAAATGCTTCCGTCTTTGTCGTGATGGGGCGGACAAAAATCGTTCTGAACATCGATGATGAGCAGGGCTGTATCACTAGAAAGCAAGGCCATAGGGATCCTCCATGTTGTCCTATGGTATCCTAAGAGGGGCGGTCCTACAAGAGTTTTAGATACTTTCGAGCTCTTCTATATCATTTTGTTGAGATGCTTCATCATCCTGTTCAAACTCCGCTAAATCCAAGGGGATACAGTTTTTTTCATTCATAATAAAACTGCGGAATAGAAACACAAGAAAGAGTTTACTGATAAAATACCCTTGAATGGCATCGCAGCCCCGTCGCTTCAGGGCATCCAGCTGTTCCTGGGTTTCTACCCCTTCGGCTATAGAAACCAATCCAAAGGAACGGGCCATGGAAACGACTGCAAGGGCTACTGATCCATTCTGCAGATCCCGAGCGGGGGCTGGCTCTTTTAGTTTTAGTCCCCCTATCATATCGGAACGCAAATGGTCCACAAAGGATTTATCGATTTTAAGG
>JAIWNU010000103.1 GCA_020216655.1 Treponema sp.
TAGGAATCCGTTCAAGATAATAGGAAGGGTTAAGAATCACAACCGGATCTCCATGGTACAGACTCGAAATCCCAGACAGGATAAATTCTAATCCATGGATGATTTCATTGATAGTATACCCAATTCCCAGTCCCAATGCGATTCCTATAGCAGAACCGATAAAGCCGGTGATTCCAGCCCCTAATGAAAAAAGTAAAGAAACATCGAAAGGAGTCGCCCCATAGGATTTAAGGATGGCTATTTCACGCCGCCGTTCGACCACCAGCATACTGGTTGCGGACGCCACATTGACCGCTGCAACTAAAACAATAATTGCCATAATAAGGAGCAGCATCTGCCTGGTAGATTCAAAAGACTGGTATTGGGTAGCCTGCAGCTCTTTCCAGCTGTACACTCCACCAGTGTCGCCTAAACGTTCTTGGATTGCCGCTGCGGTTGCCTCAAGTCCCTTATAGGGGTTCTTAGTTTTAATAACCAAAAATGATTTGGAGATATCCGAGGACAGTATTGTTCTCCCTAAGTCATAGGGGATGAAGCACCATAAAGAATCCAGTTCACGATACCCTGAAGATACAATGCCACTTACAGTGAGGGCCGTTATCCTCGGTATCATATTTCCCGCATTTGTATTTTTAACCGTCATCAGCCGTATGGTATCACCAGGCTTGGCACCGATAGACTCAGCCACCTTAGTCCCTATAAGACATGACCTTGGGTCAGACAGGCTCAGTTCCCCTGAAAGGAGTGAAAGATACTGCCGGGTACCAGGATACTCAATATAATTGTGCGAAACAGAGCGAAGGGTAACACCGGTTTTACCCCGGGGCCCGACCACTATACCAAGGCCGTCCCGTTCGGGGCTTATAAGACTAAGGCCTTCAATATCCTGTATATGGGGTATTAAAAGAGAGACCTCTTCCTGTGCAGGCCCATAGGCATAGACCTGCAAATGGCCGGTCCCCAGTTCTAAATAACGGTCAGTAATTCCCTGTATCATACCGTCTGAAACGATGAGGGTTACCATGATGGGAATCATACTGATTGCTATTCCCAGAGCGGCTCCCCGCAAATACCTGCTTCCTTCGGGAGACCTGCCTAAGAGATACCGCAGGGCAATAAAAAACCGTACCCGTTGTCTCATGGGGAAACTCCGCTATCGTCCTGGGTCATAAGGATACCTTCATTTAGTTTGAATCGGATTCCCGCTCTCCGCGCTATTCCTTCATCATGGGTAACCACAATGAGGGTTTTTCGATATTTTTCTGCATTTGCAAAGAGAAGTTCCGCCACAGCCTGACTATTGTATCGATCCAGATTACCCGTAGGCTCATCGGCTAAAATCACATCCGGATCATTCACCAACGAACGGGCCACGGCAACCCGCTGACGTTCCCCGCCCGAAAGCTGGGCTGGATAATGGCCGAGCCGGTGTTCCATTCCTACATCGGCAAGCAAAAGTCGAGCCTTTTCCAATGCATCCTTTTTGGAGTCCCCTGCCATGTAAGCAGGAAGCATTACATTTTCAAGGGCCGTAAAATCCTTAAGGAGATAATGGAATTGAAAAATAAACCCCACATGCCTTCCCCGGTATTCATTGAGCTGGCGCTCATTGAGCTGTTCTAGCAGGTATTTCCCTACCCGGACGGAACCC
This sequence comes from Treponema sp., assembly GCA_020216655.1. GTDB lineage: Bacteria > Spirochaetota > Spirochaetia > Treponematales > Breznakiellaceae > Gracilinema. The sequence goes on from JAIWNU010000103.1 coordinate 1,652, forward strand.
GCATCGGCCCGGTCAAGACCGCCCAGGATATTAAGCAGGGTGCTTTTGCCGCTGCCGCTTTCTCCAGTGATTGCCACGCTTGAACCTTCTGCAACAGAAAAGGACACGGATCGTAAAATTGCCAGGGTTTCAGTCCCGGAAAGATAAGATTTATGGACTTCGCGAATCTCAAGGGCAGGAACAGAAGTTTGCATTGTTTCATTACTGGTCATAGCGAAGCACCTCCGCAGGATAAAGCTTGCTTACCGGGCCTGCAGCCCAGAGCGACGCAAGGGTGGCTGATAAAATGCCAAATAGATAGATAATCAAAACTTCAGAAGGCACCAGCCTGCATGGAATATCCTTCAAATAAAAAACTTGGGGAGAGAAAAAGGTAATTTTTTGGTCAAATTGGATCGCATTGCTGGATATAAACGCTACTATAACATTTGCAGTTCCAATAAAACCATTCACGAGTCCTTCGAGCATTATAAAAAACATTTTTATATTATTTGCAAACCAAAGAGCCGGCAGCATGCCGAGGGTTGCCCCTGAGAAACCTACCACAAACCCGTTAATCGCAAAAATTGTTTTAATCGACGGTACAGAGGCTCCCATGGCCCGGAGTAATCCTATTTCTTCTCTCCGTTCCAAAACCGATTTTCGCTGCGATTGGTACATATTCAGAGCAACGACAACAAATATGAGTCCCACTAAAAGAAACATGGTCAATTTTTCTGTTCTGAGGGCTCCGAAAAAAGAACGGTTGTATTCCCGCCAGGTTGTGATCCGGTTTGACCAATCTGGGTTGGTTTTTGCCAATTCTTTTTGAACCTGTTGATCCAGCCAACGGTCATGGAGTTTAACGCCTAGCTGCACCGTGCCCTTCCCGTCCTGAAGAGCTAAAGCACGGTCCATATTGATGAACGCCCAGGAGGAATCAAATTCATAATAATTGGAGCGGAATAGGCCTGTGACGACAAAGGTATCCAGCTCTGGTCTTGTCTCTCCAAACAAATCACCGCTTATTGAAGCCAAGGAAACAGGGTCTCCAATCCGTACACCTAAGATGCGGGCCAATTCTGCACCGAGTATGATGGAATCGGTTTTATCGACAGCAAAGCTACCGGCCTGTAAATGGAGGGCCTGCAACATGGCAGGATCACGCCCTGCCGCATCGGCAGGGAGGCCCCGCACAAGCGCAACCTGCTGATTTCTTCGCGTTCCCCGGATCAGGGCTTGAAAATCTGTAAAAGTGATAGCCGAGCGAATATGAGGGTTTGAAAGCTCTGGTCCCCTACTCTCCTCTATGGGCTTTTCAATGCGGAGATGAAATGAAGAAATCTCAAGGATGCTTTCTATAAATCCCATTTGGAAACCATTCATAATACCGATGACAATAATGAGCGCAAAGACACCGGTAGCGATGCCTATAACGGTGAACATCGATGAAGCTGAAGCGGAAGATTTGCGTCGTTTTTTAGACCGCGACAGATATCGTAATGCAATAAAGCCTATCCAGCGTTGTTGGCCCATAGATTATGTTTCTCCTGAGCAGCGGGAAAGATACACAATGGTTTACCCCCTGCTATGGTTTAAGTTGTTGGCGTTTAGGTCGCTGCTCCTTCATCTTTATTCCATCAACCCATATAGTTTTAAGAACAAGCTGCCCTTTATCATACAATTCTTCAATTTCCTGATTCCCCTGAATAATAATTTGCCGCTCGAGCTGGGTACCAGCGTAATATTTTTCGCTTATTCGGTTACCCTGTGCATCATAGGTATATTCTATTCTTTTTGCAGATCCCTGTTCATTAATGGTTACCATTACCAACCGATCCTGGTCCCATACATTGGTCCGCTCATATAGTACACTGCCATCCTGTTTTTTATGCTGCTCCCGTATTACCCTGCCCCTTGAATCAAGGTTATATACAATCATCATATCCTGTAAGGTCTCGGTTTTTATAGCTCCTGGGATGACAGCAGCCCCAGGCCCTGGCCTGTTAAGACTCGTGAGGGATGGTACATTCCTTGAAAACCATTCAGTTTTAGCAGCAACGAGTGATTCTTTTGCTGGCAGTCTTTCTATGGTACGCAGTAAACCTGAGCGGTCATAGCGGTAAAAGTCGGTAAATATGAGAGAGCCTTCTTCCAGCGGAGGAGCTGCAAAAGTTCTAGATACGGAAATGCGATCTCCCGCAAAAACAAATACCCTTCTGAACCAGTCTGTATCTTGAACAGACCAGTATTCTTCTATAAGCCGCTGTTTTGTGTCATACCGCTCTATCCATGAATAACCTTGCATGTCAAATTGGGATGCGTAGAGCATCTTGTTTTGCCCATCCCAAAATTTGTATCTGCTAAGCGTTACTTTTTCATTATGGTAAAGCCGCTCAGCACTCATGCGACTTGCTTTCTTCCCAATATCCTGGAGCATTTCAGGCAGTTCCGATAAAGCCGGTTCGTAAACTTCCAAAGCATATTCCTGGCGCAGAGCTGCAAGTTTCCCCATTTGTTCCAGCGCAATGCCTCCTGGGCTGGAACGATACCAGTCCGAAGCAGAAATTGGAAACAAAATAAGGATGAACAGACAGGGGAATAGCTTTGTTTTCATAAGCGGATTAGGATATTCCTATAAATTCTTTGACAAAGGCTTCAGGATCGAACTGACGGATATCGTTATATTGTTCTCCGGTGCATAGATAGAGTACCGGGAGCGATAGGGATTCAGCCAAAGAAAAGATAACTCCGCCCTTCGCGCTTGAATCATATTTAGTAAGGATGACACCGTCTAATTTTACTGCACTGTGGAATACCTCTGCCTGGGCAAGCGCATTACGTCCTGTAGTGGCATCCAGTACCAATAATTTGTAATATCGCCCATCCTGCGCTTTGGATAGCACAATCCTATCGATTTTTTTTAATTCTTCCACAAGAGCAGATTTTGTGTGCATCCGGCCAGCGGTATCTCCAATCACGAGGGGGGAAGCGGATGCCTGGGCCGCCTCGATTGCGTCAAAAACGACGGCCCCTGGGTCACCGCCCTGCTTATGGGCCACTACCCGCAATCCAAGCCGTTCCCCGTGTATTTTAATCTGATCGATTGCGGCCGCCCGGAACGTATCGGCTGCGGCGAGGATGGGCCGGATCTGGTATAGGCGCTGATACTGGCTGGCAAGCTTTGCGCAGGTTGTCGTTTTACCGACTCCATTTACACCTAAAAGAAGCATTATAGTCAACCGATCAGGCTTTTGTAATATATCCTGAGCCGGGGGAACTTTCTGCAGCTGTTCAGTAAGCAGCTGAGCAAGTATTGTTTTTACCCCTTCGGCTTCGCCCGTACCCTGCTTTTTACAGCGAGCTTTTAAGGCCTCTACCGTTTTATAAGCCTCTGCAGCGCCAAAATCACCTTCTACAAGCAAATCAGTTAAATCATCAAAGAGTTCATCAGAAAGTCTCCCTTCAAGTCCCAGGAGACGCTTTAACTTATCCGCAAATGTGCCGCTTGCCACAAAAACCATCCTTTCATTTTACTGTTTTGGTTCAATTACCGTACTAGCTCCGTTTGATGCACTATACACATAGAAGCCTAAACGGAACAGGGACTCAATTAAAAAAATACCGGTGACTACCCAGGCTCCCTGGGATGAATAATAAAAAGTTGTCGCAGGATTAATCAAATCCCTGTTACCGCTTAGGTTGTAAGCGTTAATATACGTATCCGTTATGCCGCTGAGAAGAAAGGCCGCTGGCAAGGCCAACCAAAAACGGCCGAATGCTCCATAAAACCCCTTTCGCGCCTGCTCTACTGTTTGCTTTCCTCTTGACTGCACATCGTTTTCAGATAGGGATACAAGACCATCTTTCGATTCTAAAACGAAGGGCTTCGATTGAATTTCTGTTTCACCTTCATTCTTAACAATCTGGAGGACATAGTTTCCTGCTGGGAGGCTTATATCTAAAGGGGTATTTCCTCTGTAAAGACCATTAACATAGAGCGAGAGATTTTCTTTATTTTGCATCTCCAGGCGGAGCGCATGCTGCGCCATGGGAGTGAGAGCGATGCTCCCAATGCTGAGCTCATTCGATCTTCGTGCAATCGTAAATTCAGCAGGAAAATAAGCAGGATGAGTTATCTGTACAGAAAGAACTTCAGGCGGCCCCTCGATAACAGAGGTATTTCCCTTCCCCATTATTTTTTCATTTATAGCGATTTCAGAATTCTCAGGTTTTGCAATAATTTGTATGGCCCCCGCAGGCTCTCCGGATAGGGTCTCATAAAGGGATGAAGCAAGCAGGGACAGTATCGATCCCAATTCTTCGGGAGAAAAAGCAAACGTGTCTGTATATATCACCGTATCATCGACCGCACGATACAGGCTGTATGTCAGTATCCAGCGGCTGTAGAGTTCACGAAGAGAACTTACCAAAAGAAAATCAATACCCTGCTCTGTGCAAAACTTTTTTCGTTCCTCCGCAGCGGGGGCATTCTTAAAGTTTCCGTCAGCCATATCCTTATGTAACGATAGCTGCACTCTTTCCGCTATGTTGGGGGGATTGTTTTGGACAGCGGTATAGTTTTTTTCTAAATCACGAATTGAAGCCTCAATTTTAATTAGTTCTTTTTTATAGGTGTTTTCAGAATAGCCCTTAAAAAAAAGAGTATCCCGGCTATTGCGGGCCTCTGTCAGCGATTTTGCAGCCCGAGCCTTCAATTCTTCCCAGAGTGAATCCCGGTATAGAAGTATTTCTTCGGAGCTTCTTTTGCGCCTTTGAATCTGGCCTAAAATATGCAGAAACTCATTGCGGAGGCGTCGGCCCGCAATTTTCTGTTCAGAGGGGAGTTGAGATACATCAATATCGCATACATAAATCACTGCATTCTGTTTTTCTGCCTGCGGTTCCGGTTTTATCTGTTCTGCACTGCCAAGGCCAGAAACAGAATGCAGCGGAAACAGCAGCATTCCCCATAAAATGACAGTAAAGGAGATTTTATGAAGACTGCTGCTGTGAATTATGCCATGCAAAACGGAGATACTCCTCAATAAACACATCTATGTCGCCATCCATCACGGCCTGAATGTTGCCCACTTCTATTTTAGTACGGGAATCCTTAACCAGCGTATATGGCTGAAACACATAGGATCTAATCTGGTTACCCCAAGAAATGTCTTTTTTCTCCTGGGCAAAGCGTTCGTTTTCTTTTTCTTTTTCGGCCCGGTAATATTCGTAAAGCCTGGCCTTGAGCATGCTCATGGCTGTCGCTTTGTTTTTAATCTGACTTCGCTCATTCTGACAGGCTACCACAATACCGGTAGGAAGATGGGTGAGACGTACCGCACTGTCGGTCTTGTTAACATGCTGTCCCCCCGCACCTCCAGAGCGGTATGTATCGATACGAAGATCTTCCGGTCTAATTTCCACCTCTATAGAATCATCGAGAACGGGGAAGACATACACCGATGCAAACGATGTATGTCGCCGCGCATTGGCATCGAAGGGCGAAATGCGTACCAGCCGATGTACCCCGGATTCACCCTTAAGGTACCCATAGGCATAATCGCCATCAATTTTTACTGTTGCCGACTTAATGCCGCCCTCGGCTTCGAGCATATCGACTTCTTCTATAGAATATCCTTTCCGCTCCGCCCATCGTACATACATTCGGTACAACATCTGAGCCCAATCGCAGGCCTCGGTTCCTCCAGCGCCTGCATGTACCGTTAAGAAGCAGCTGCTTTGATCTACTTCTCCGGACATGAGTTCTACAAGATTTTGTTTTTCAAACCGTTTCTGTAGTTCTTTTAAGGTAGTTTCTATTTCACCCGCATGGGATTCATCATTTTCAGCACTGGCGAGCTGGTAGAGAACTTCCACATCATCAATCTCTGCAACCAGACTTTTCCACGGTTCATACCGAGCCTTAAGGGCCTTTATTTCGTTCATTACTTTTTCAGCTTTGGCTGAATCGTTCCAAAAATCACTTGCTTGGGTTTTTTCTTCAAGATTTTTTATTTTTTCTTCAAAACCTGCGGCTTCAAAGACGCCTCCAGGTATCATAAATTTGTGCTTTGAGGTCCTGGATAGGACCACCTAATTCGGAAAGCAGCATATAAAGTCTCCTTATGTTGAAGGGCGGACAATAAGACGCCGCCATTTTTTGTCTTTCAGCGAGGAAATAACTAATGTTCCTTCAACAGGATATTGAAAAATACGAATCCGGTCAAAGGCATCGGTAATCCGGTCTATATCGCGCTTTAACCGATCAAGGCTGGAAGGATGAAAAAGACCAGATTCCCACAAACCGCGCTGAATCTTTTCAAATCCATACTGGGCAAGTAAATCTGCCAATTCTCGAGCCCGTTCTTCCGACCCGGGATCCAAAGCCACCGATACAAACATACCAGTAGCTTACGGAAAAGGGGCCGTTCTGTCAAACCCGTATCTCAGAGCTGTTTACTTGTAAAAAAATAGCCGAAAATAAAACAATGGAGTATACTGTTTCTATGAAACATCTTGAAAAGGTTTTTCTGCTTATTTTAATAGCATTGTGTAAATTATATCCGGTCCTTGCAGAAGATGCGGCACCCTCTCTTCCCTTTGTTCGGCAGCTTACCGCTGCCGTTCAGGACAATGTAGTCCGTCTCCAATGGATTGATGCTCCCGACAGTACTGGGCCCGTCACTATTTTCCGCAAAATTATCCCCGCCGGTTCCAGTACACCAAAGGATCTGGATACCGTGCAGGTTCCCCGAGGCGTTCAGTCCTATATTGAACCTATTGAATCCGATGGACTTCGGTCATATCTGGTGCTTGCAAGCGGATCTGATGGAAAACCATACATGGTTAGGATTCCCAATACGAACTATGTAGAGTTGGATGTAAAGAAAACTAATCTTGTGCTTTCTCAATCCGATTCAAAGTACCAGAATATATCCTCTCTCAAAGCAGAAGTACAAAAGGATAGTATCCTGCTTTCTTTTACATTAAATGGTTCCGAAACCACATCAAGCCGGCCGCTTGTTTTGTATCGGAGTACCCAGCCCATACGGCATATACAGGATCTTCTTCAGGCAGTCATCGTTCAAGGGGGTATTACATCTAGTCCCTTTGTTGACTATCCAGTCCCAGATATTTCTTATTACTACGCATTAGTTTTCGAGGACGATATTAAACAGGGGAAGTTAAATCTCGAAGCGGGAAAAAATACAACCCTGGTACCCGCTGAGGTTCCCGCTGGTTCGTTCCGTATCGGTCTTCCGGGTCCTCAGCAGAACATTCGTTCCATTCCGCTTCCCACACTTTCTATCTCAGCCGCGGTCCCCGGTGCAGATAATACGATTATTTTGCCACCGCTTGCTCTCCCGCTTAGCCCGGAGGCTCAAAAAGCTGTCGCCTCTTTGCCATTTCCAGAACCGCAAAAAATGGTCCTCAAAAAACCTCGTGCCTTTTCTCAGGATCTTAATGCCTCCGGAGGTGGAGAAGAATTTACCCTTCGCTCCATCGTACAGGGGCCTTTTGCAAACAGAGATTGGAATGGGGTCATTGACCATCTGGTGCGTTTTTTATCTTTGCCAAGATCGTCTATTATAGAAGCCCGAGGCAGGTTCTATCTTGGTCAAGCATACTATATGACAGGGAAGTACCGCGAAGCCCTCTTTGAGTTTTTGCTTATGCAAAACACCTATCCTGCAGAGGCCCGCGAATGGATCCAAGCCATATTGCCGCTTCTGCAATCCAAGGGCATGTAATACTACTAGCGGAGTGTCCTGAGAAGATACCTCAGCTCAGGATCTATGGATACATCCTGGGGTACAGATTGGCTTGCCCCTTTTTCAGGGATGGCGATTACCTCTTCGCCCTTGGTGATCTCGTCATAAAAGCCGGCTCTGGTGGCTGTTCCTTGGGAGACTAGTTCATCCACTTCATCGATAACCAGGGTTCCAATGACATCCTTTGGAGAATATACAAGACCAACCCCTTCGTTCCGTACCACAGAGCTGCCCTTTCGAATAATTTGATAGGTATTCGATTTGGCAACACCATCGGCTTTTCCTTTATCAATCAATACAAGGTTTGCCTTTCTTTGCAGAATAAGGGCTCTAAAGGGCAAGGCAGCCTGCAATTGGGACACAATTTGGCGGCTCCCATTACGCAGCCGGTCCTGTCCGACCTTATATGCTGAAAAGGATGCGGCTCTAGATCCTGTTCTCCCGACATACATATCCGCTTGAATGGATAAGTCCCGATCCTGTTCCTTTACTGAAAGTATAAGAAAATAATCCGCTCCAGCCTCTCGGGCAGTTCTGTATGCAGATGAAAAACTGGCCTGCCGTATTTCTAAAGATATAACCGCAATATTGCCGT
>JAIWNU010000104.1 GCA_020216655.1 Treponema sp.
CATGGCTCAGTAAATCCTGAAAATAGGCTGCGGCCACCGCACCGGCATCCACATGTTTCATTCCTGATTGAGAACCCACCGAGAAGACTGCAACTTTCCAGTGACGGTTTTGCAAGGTATAAGGGTTAACCTGCCAGATCCGAGGGAGTGTATCATAGAGCAAAGAGTTATAGGCTTCCACAGTGTCATTTATGACCCTATTGGACCTGCCGATGTCTTGCAAAAACTTAAGTTCTTCAAGCTGGCGGCCAGGATACCCCTGGATCCGCAGCAATTCAGCATATTCCTGACGCTCTGGAGCGTAGGGATGTATCCGCAGGCCTCTGCGGTATTCAAAGAGAGCTTCCTGTAAAAGGTTATTGCTTTGGAAAGATCGGGCCCTGTTAAAATGCCAGGATGCCCACACAGCCCGTTCAGAAGACTCTAGGGCAGTTGATTTAAGAACCGTATCTTCCAGGGCAGCCCGTATAAACTCATCTTCGCTGTCTATCGAAAGAGCCACGGAAAGGATCTGACGGGCTTCCGCAAAGCGCCCGAGCCGAATAAAGGACATACCTTTAATATACCAGGCGCTTACATCATTACGATTCGCCGCTATAATCTGATCCGCAATCCGCGCAGCTTCATCGAACCGGTTTGCCCGATAGCGAACACTGGCAAGCAATGAACGGGCAGCCAGAAAATTGGGTTTAAGCGTGAGGGCGATATCAAGAGACGCGGCGGCGCTTTCTAATTTACCCGCCAATGCATCAAGATAGGCAGCATAATAATGGACTCGATAATCGTCTGAATGGAGAGATACGGCCCTTGCAATATTTACCCGGGCTGCGTCATAGTCGCCAAGGGATCCCTGCACTAAGGCAAGTGATACGAGGGCCCTCCGATCGTCGGGATAACGGGCAACCGCCTCGCGGTATTTTTTAACCACTTCACCAACCTTGCCACGGGCTAGTTCTAATTCTGCAGCAGCAAAGAGGGCGTCCCTATTATAGGGTTCCCGGACCAGAATATCCGACAGAACAGACGATGCAGTATCAAGCTGTCCCATAGCAATAAGAATAAGGGCTTCCAGGTTGGCAAGATTCATCGAACCCCTATTCAGGGTTCTTGCCTTCCGAACCCAGGAGAGGGCTTGGTCATATTCCCGTAGTTGGTAATAGCATTCGGCGAGGGCCGAGACACTTTCTGCATGGGACTGGTTGATTTTTAATACTTCCAGAAATGCTTCCGCAGCGCTATACCAATCCTCCTGCACCATTGCGGTCTGCCCTTTTTGAAACCACGCATTAAGGCTTTGCTGGGCCGAAAGCAGTGCGGGAAAAAGCAGCAAGCTGATAAAGAAGGAGAGCGCATTCCGTTTCATTCCGTGGGGCTCCGTTTTAGCACTATTTTAACGGTGTTGATTTTGTGGCCCTCCATGTCCTGAATAATGAAATCATGGCCGCCATAGCTGACTTTTTCGTATTTTACCGGTATTTTCCCGAAAAGATCAAATACAAAGCCCCCAAGGGTATCAAAATCGTTTACCGGTAAATCAAGTTTTAGTTCTTCCGCTAGATCCTCCAGATTCAGCCGAGCATCGCAGAGATACACCCCATCTCCTATCTGAAGTATGTCTTCCCGTTCATTGTCAAATTCGTCCTGTATATCTCCAACGATTTCTTCGATAATATCTTCCATGCAGACAATACCGGAAACGCCTCCATATTCGTCTACGGCTACCGCAATATGAACCCGTTTGCGGCGCATATCCCGCAGGAGATCATCAATACGCTTGGATTCGGGAACAAAAAAAGGTTTTCGCAGTATGGTTTGCATCTGAATCGATTCATGCTTTACCAGAGTGCGGAGCAAATCCTTAACATACAAGATACCGATGACATTATCGATCGTATCTTTATAAACCGGGAATCGTGAATGCCCGCTTTCAGCGATTTTTTCCAGCATTTCATCCTGGTTCATTTCAACAGAAAGAAAAATCGTATCAATTCGAGGAACCATGACTTCCTTAACCATTGTATCAGAAAGTTCAACCACGCCGCGGATCATATCCTTTTGATCCGATTCCAGCTTTTCAAATTCCTTTATTTCCTCCTGGGTGGCTGCACTAAAAAAACGATTCCAGATTTCTTTGATATTCATAAAAGAATATGCTCCTCTTTTGTTTGCTCAAGAAGAAGTTCCTGAAACTGCAGCATCGGTTCTGAAGCATCATTGGTTTGATGATCCATGCCGCTCAAATGCAGAATACCATGGATTACAAGACGGCGAAACTCCTCATCGGGCTCTACGCTGAAATAATGAGCATTCTCATACAGGGTTTGCAGAGAGATGACAATATCGCCCGCAAGAAATCGCTTTTCTCCATCCTCTTCCACTGTCTCTCCCAGCTCAAAGGATAAAACATCGGTAGGTTCATTTTTATTCCGGTATTCCGCATTAAGCTGGCAAATCGTTTCATCATCACAGAGAAGAATAGAAATATCCCAATTGTTTTTTTCAAGCTTTTCTAGAATGAGCAAGGCAAAGGATTCGAGTTTGTGCATCCAGGGTAAGGGTTCTAGACTTTCGGTGGATGAAATTTCAACCCTGTTCAAAGGGAACCTCCCGGTTTATTTTTGGATATTCAATTCTCGAATGATAGTGTCCAGCTAAGACACGGACAAAGGCGCTTTTAATCAATTCCAAATCCTTAAATGTTAATTCTGACTGATCCAGTTGTCCCTGTTCAAATTTACCAATAATCAGTTCATGTACAAATTTTTCAATCTTGGTGATTGTGGGTTTTTTGAGGGTGCGCATGGCAGCTTCTACTGTATCGGCCAGCATGACTACCGCCGATTCTTTGCTGCGCGGGGGATTGCCAGGATAAGAAAAATCATCGGCCTTGACCTGATCCTCCCGCTTAAGAGCCTCATTGTAAAACCAGGCTATAACCGAATTGCCATGATGTTCTGAAATAATATCAATAACCGATTGCGGAAGCCCAAGGGCTCGAGCTTTTTCAATACCGAGCTTTACATGGCTTCTTATAATAGTCGCAGAGAGCCGCGGAGCCAGTTCCTCATGCTTGTTATAGGCTGCCTGATTTTCGATAAAATAATCGGGTTGATCCATTTTTCCAATGTCATGATAATAGGCCCCAACCCGGGCAAGAAGTGCATTCGCCCCAATATCTCTGCAGGCAGACTCAGCTAAGTTGGCCACCGTAACCGAATGACTATAAGTACCGGGCGCAACGGTAAGCAGACGCTTTAAGACCGGGGAGTTGAGATCTGCCAGTTCCATTAGCCTAAAGGTCGTCGTTGCATTGAGCCACTGTTCGAGCAGGGGTAAAAAGGCAAGCACCAGCATCCCGCAAATAAGCCCATTAAATGCGGACCAGAATATAACCATGGGGAATACAGAAAGGGGACTCTGTTCAAAGAGAAGCAGAACCAGCGAAAAGAGGGCCTGCATCGCAGCCACAAACAATCCCGCTTTAATAAGGTCGATACGCCGCTCCGCCACCCGCATAGAGAAGACTCCCGTTATGCCCGCAGCAAGGGCAAACAAGAAGGCCTGCTCATCATAGGCCCCAAGGGCAAAGGCGATGACGGGCATCGATATGGCCATAGCTGTGGCGGTTCTTCCGCTAATAATAACCGCGGGGAGCATTACAAAAAGGGCGGTGGGCACAAAAACAGCCAGTGAGAGATACTCTATACCTATCATTCTGGAAAGAACAATAGCACTGATACCGTACAGTCCACCTAAAACAGTAAGAAAGTAAATCTCCTTTGCTTCAAGCTTTCTCCCCACCATTGCAGGGCTTGTCATAAATAGAAGCAGTCCAAATGAAAAGAGCAGCATCCCTACAAGGCCCAAAATATACATCGGATTCTGCCGATCCTTGCCTTGGTTCAGCGCTTTAAGCCGAGCTAAATCGTCCTTTGAAACTATGGCCCCTTTTTTTATAATCCGTTCACCCCGTTCAATCTGCCGAATCACCGGTTCCAATCTGGCCCTGGTCTCTTCGAGACGAAGATTGGTATCCTCCTGTGAAAAAAACACATTTTCGGCCACAAAGGGCGTCAAAATATAGGGAGCTATGGACGTAAAACTTGAGGGATAGGAACCTGAGCTTGCGATTTCTGTGATTCGTTCTTTAGCGGTGATTAGGGTAACCATACGGTTAATCGGAATCCGTTCTCGTTCAGTACGGATGGCCCCTTTGCGAATCACTTCTACCTGGTCTGGATTGTAAAGATCCAGATTCAGTTTACCCGTGGCAAAAATTCCTTCCTCTAAAAGAATTTTTAAAACCGATTCGGCATATTCTAAAAAACGTTCCCGCGAGTGGCTTCGATACAGGGTCTCGAGTACTTGCTGGGGAAACATTCCGGGGTATTCGGCCTGTATTCCCAATTTGAAGGATTCAGCGGATACCCGGTTTGTAAAAAGGGAACGAACCATGGACTTAAAACGGCCAAACATGGCAAGGGCATCCCTTGTTGCATCGGTAGAATAGCGAAAAACCGCGGGCACCAAGCGCTCCTGGGCCTTTTTGCGGAGCTGAGTAGCTTCATCGTCCACATAAGATATTGATTTATCAGCAATAAAATCCCGCTCAGCAACCTTGCCGACTTCGAATTCACGGAGTATTGGACTGTTTGCAGCAGAACTGCCTATATTGCCCAGGGTAACAAAAAGAATCATGGCAAAGGTTGCACTTATAGCCAGAGCGGGCCAAAAGCGAATCTTATGGGGCCATAGGGAACTTAAAAAGGAATTATTTTGATTCATGGTCATAGGCTTGGATGATCTTTTTTATAAGAGGGTTGCGTACCACATCTGCAGTATTGAGATACGAAAAATAGAGCCCCTCCACATTATGAAGCAATGAAATAGCATGGAGCAAACCTGAGTCACTGCGGCGGGGCAAATCTATCTGTGTCGTATCACCGGTCACAATAGCTTGAGAGCCCTCTCCTATACGGGTAAGGAACATTTTCATCTGTTCCTTTGTGGTGTTTTGGGCTTCATCAAGGATGACAACACAGTCGTTCAAACTTCGTCCCCGCATATAAGCCAGGGGGGCTATTTCTATAGCCCGATTATCTTCCATTCTGCGAATGGTTTCGTAGGGCACCAAGGCTTCCATGGCGTCGTACAGCGGGCGCAGATAGGGATTGATTTTCTGAGCCAGATCTCCTGGCAAGAAACCCAGACTTTCACCGGCTTCCACAACCGGACGGGTAAGTACGAGTTTACGGCGTTTTTTAGATAAAACCTGCCTGAGGGCTTCCGCAACCGCAAGAAAGGTTTTCCCCGTACCCGCAGGACCGACACAGAACACTATTTCATGGGTGCGAATTCCCTGAATATAAGCTGCTTGGTTGAGCGTCCGCGGGTATACCCGGCCGAAACCATTGGGAATTTGGATAACCCCTTCTCGCAGCGGATCCAGAACTTTCGCGACCTCTCCCTGCTCTAGAGGACCCGATTCGACGGTCACAGTCAAGGACCGCACATATTCAGGAGACGGGTGTTCACCCTTGCGGACCGCATCGATAAGATGATCAATAATAAGCTTTATGCGGTTTTGCAGTACCTCATCATAACCTTCCAGCCGCAATACATTTCCCTTAGTGGCAATATGTCCACCGAGGGATTTTTCTATCACCCGCAGGTTACTGTCATTGGCGCCGCAGACACCGCTTGCAATATCTTGACTATCCAAAATAATGGTTACATTACTGTCCAAAGGAACCCCTAACATGTGGTTGAAACATAAAAAGTTCCAATTGCATGTTAGGGGAAAGTTTATAGAGGCCTGGGGGTCACGTCAAGGGCATTACTTGAATATGAATCCATTCTTTGTATCGCTAAAGGTTTCAGTTTTGAATTCTGGAATGGGAATCCACTGAACAAGGAAGGAAACAGAAGTATTAAATTGGTAGCGTTTAGGGACGATTGCGGTATTCAAATAGGGATTTAAATCTATTCCTAATGTGGCATTCCAGTCTCCGAGATAGTGGACCGCCTTAAAACTGAGGGATTTAAGCTTAAAACCGGACCTTTTTCGCAGTTCTTCATTATCGAATCTGAAGGAATTAAGCAGATCCACCAGAAAATTCTGTTCTCCCGGCATAAAGTCGGGATTTTTCCAAATTGGCCAGTTCTGCATATACCGGAATACGACAGAATTTTGAGATTTTGTGCTGAAACTGAGGTCAAGAAACTGGGCAATCTTGACCGTAGTTCCCATCGTAAAGGTAAACACCGAGTTGGTATAACGCTGGAGATCCATATTCAGGCTGCTGTTGATATCCAAAGTATAGGCAATCCTGTTTTTCCAGAGCGAATTATCCTTAAAGGCATTGATGTATCCAAGAGAAAACGCCACCGGTTCCAATGTTCCAGAACCTTGATTTCTTGCAGCCCGATAATTTAGCGAAGCTGGGCCCAAAACAGCTCCCGTGTTCCAGGATGTAAGAGCCTTCAGTTCCGGATCATAGATGAGATCCTGTTTAATACTGAGTTTTTCCCTCAATTTAAGTTCTTCTGACGCGGTAAGGGGCTTAAAAACCGGCTCTCCAAAGGGGTCTGCAATCGAGAAAGAAAGGCTCGAACGGCTAATCCCGTATGATACATTCACAGTGCTTTTTAAAGAGCTGTCCCGGGGCGGTAATTCCAGTGAAAAAGAACTATTTTGGGAAAGCAATCCTGTACTGGCCGCTAAATTCAGCTGTACTTGATGACTTGAAACATATTCTTTAGTCCATTCCCCCATATTGGTTAACCATTCTCCGATAGCCGCATCGCCCACAAATGCCGTTTTTAACAGGGTACCCCGCAGTACATACTGAAGGTTTGTAGCTTTCCAGATTTCGTCCTGCACAAAAGGAGCAATTTTAAAATTTAATTCTGGTATTACATTGTTATAAGTTCCTGTAAAACTGCGGAGCAGCGCTGCATCCCGTTCGGTTTGGGTATCATATTCTTCGGCTTCCTGGTTCATATAATTGTATATTTGCAATGCACTTTGATTCGTTAATTTCCATGTGGCAGAAAGCATACTCGAAGGATCTGCAACAGACAGCCCAATGTTCGCATCGCCCCGGAAATTGGTAAAAATAGAAGCAAAGTCATCCCAACGAACTGCATCTTTGGTTGGCCAATGGGAAGCGTTAGATCGGAAGAAAAGCTCAGTCGAAATAGCCGGATTAAAGCTGTAATCCATTTGCATTTTATAGTTGCTTTGAGCACTTGTTACGGTAAAAGTTTGCTGAAGAGCCGGGGGCTGCAAAGTCCCCAGGGGATCAGAAATCTCTGCAAGTACGGAACGATCCTGAGCGGAATCAGTTGTCTTTTCGGCAGCCCAAGGGGACCAGGAATCCGGGACCTTTAAATCAGCGGGAACCGTAACAGCGCTGGATGACGAGGGAGCAAGCTGGCTTGTAGAAGGAGTAACGAGGGAACCCCGAAGCGAAAAATTTGTTGCGTACAGGGTGAACCGCTCTGGATAGAAAAAGAGGGTATCCAAAGGAGAAGCCGGATTACTAACTGACCGGGTATTAAAATAGAGAGATGAAGATAAGGTATTGACTGATAAGGTGGCAATAGAAGGCTTAATTTCAAAAACAGGGCCAGGGAAGGATACATTGAATCGCCACTGGTATGAGCCCAGGGTCGAAACTTGATTGGAAGTACTTGTTTGGGTCTGGCTGCCCCCTTCCTTAATCATCTGGAGCCAGTCCATTGATTCTGTCCTATTCAGGAAGTCCCGATCCACAAAAGGATCTGAATACAACGGAAACTCCCAATTAAACGAAAAAAAGGGACTTTGCAAAGCACCTGTGGTTTTAAAACGATACCGAAAAGGTATTGGGTATCCAAAAATATCCGATGTGTTCCAGTTGCTTATCCCATCATTATTTTTAAAAGGTGTATAATAATTGGGTAGAACTTGATATACATCCCTGGTAAGTCCAAGCCCAATTGACAAATCTGTTTTACCTAAAAGGCCCCCCTTCGGAAAACTTGCGTTGAGTCCCGCATAGGCACCCAAATTAGTATAAATATCAAAAAGGATGCTCAGACTTGGGCCATCCTGGTTAACTATTCGCCGGCCTGTGCTTCGCAAAAACAGGCCTTCCTGCTTCCGTTCCGTATCTGAAGCAGATCCGAGTATTTTTGTTATAGAATTTTCCGAAGCGCTTGTCGCCTTAGGCCGCCCAAGCAGGTAGGTTGTGGTTTGTACAAAGGACCCTTCACGAGATCGGTATCCTAAAACAGGATGAAAAACCACTTCATCCCCGGGGAGATACATAAACGGAATATATAAAAGAGGAATTTCCCCAACCTTTAAAACCGCATGAGACATGGCCCAATCGGAGCTCGGAAGGAGCCACAATTTTCTTGCTGCTATAGACCAATAGGGGTCGTCGCTGGATGCACTGGTAATAGTTGCATTCTGTAAAACAGTTACCTCTTCCTCGTCCCGGGAAATCACTTCTCCGGCGAAGCGATAGGCTGTCGTTTTATCCTGTAAGGATCGCTCAGAAGCGCCGCCTAGGAATAGACCTTCCCAGGTATCCACATTGATAGAAATAGAGTCACCCTTAAAAACCTCTTTTACACCGCCCCCTTCCTTGACATACTCAACAGATCCTGTGGCGGTTATACTGTTACGGCTTCGATTAAAAAGCACTTCATTTGCCTTAAGCCGGTGGATAGTTTCTCCATCTTTTACCGTAATAACTACCGCACCCTTAAGCCGAGCATAGGATTCATTTACGCTTTCAAGGGTAAAATATTCAGAACTGCGGGCAGATTCTATGGTAATAGTCCGCCCTTCTTTTGTTTCAGCAGCAGGAGCTGCAATTCCGTAATAGGTCCTGAGCCTTCCGGCAAGTTCTTCCCAGGTCCCCGCATCGGAGAGCCCCAGCCTGCGGCACCAGTCTGCCAGTTCTTCAAGCCGAGATGTACGGATATCCATCTCGATATAATTGGGCTCTTGAGATGCAGCGTCTTCAGAATCGGCTGAAGCCTGAGGCCCAGATAGGGAATTGGAAATGGGACTGGCGCCTTCAGTTTGGGCACCTAAAAGTCCTGTTATGAAAACCATCGCAGAAATCGAAATTGCAGCGAATTTTCTCATCGATTGGACTGGCTCCGTTCAAGCTGCTCTTTTATATAATACCCTGTATAGGACTTTTCACAGGCAGCTACCTCTTCCGGTGTTCCGGTCACCACTACAGAACCTCCCCGGTCACCCCCTTCGGGGCCAAGATCAATGATATAATCGGCCTGCAGAATTACATCCAGATTGTGCTCTATCATAACCACCGTATTCCCTCCGTCCACAAGCCTCTGAATCACTTCCATAAGTTGTTTTACGTCGGCAAAATGGAGCCCCGTGGTCGGTTCATCCAAAATATAGAGAGTCTTACCCGTAGAACGTTTAGAAAGTTCCAGTGCAAGCTTAACCCGCTGGGCCTCTCCGCCCGAGAGGGTTAAAGCAGACTGACCTAGTTTGATGTACCCAAGACCGACAGAAAGCAAAGTTTCCAGTTTGCGAGCCACATGGGGGATAAACGCAAAAAACTCTGTAGCTTCTTCTATGGTCATATCAAGGACATCGGCAATATTTTTGCCCTTATAGCGGACTTCCAGGGTTTCCTTATTAAAACGTTTCCCATGACAGACGTCACAGGTAATATACACATCGGGTAGAAAGTTCATTTCTATCTTAATCGTTCCGTCTCCCTGACAATTTTCACACCTTCCGCCCTTAACGTTAAAGGAAAAACGGCCAGGTTTATATCCCCTGGTTTTAGCCTCGGGAAGGGATGCGAAAAGATCCCGTATACCAGAGAAAACCCCCACATAGGTTGCAGGGTTTGACCGGGGAGTCCGGCCGATGGGACTCTGGTCAATATTTATAACCTTGTCGATGTACTCTACCCCTTCTATGCTTTCATATGCTCCCTCTGCATAACTAGTCCCGCTTACCCAGTTAGCTATTGCCGGATAGAGTACATCAGAGAGAAGTGTTGATTTTCCAGAACCGGAGACACCGGTAATACAGGTAAATGCTCCGAGGGGAATGGACACATCTATCCCCTTGAGATTATGTTCTGTGGCATTTTTAAGCTTTATAAAACGCCCGTTTCCCTTACGCCGCTCCTTTGGCAGTTCCATAAAAAGGGTTCCCGCAAGGTATTGACCGGTAAGGCTATCCTTTACCTTCATTACCTCTTCCGGTGTCCCCTGGGCAATCACCTTACCGCCGTGAACACCAGCTCCTGGCCCCAAATCAACAATATAATCCGCAGTTCGAAGGGTCTGCTCATCATGTTCTACCACGATGAGGGTATTGCCGATATTCCGCAAATAGATAAGTGTATCGATAAGCCGCTGGTTGTCCCGCTGATGGAGACCGATAGAAGGTTCATCGAGAATATAGAGCACACCCACAAGGCTTGAACCAATCTGGGTAGCAAGCCGGATCCGCTGGGCCTCGCCGCCTGAAAGGGTTGCAGCTTTTCTTTCCAAAGTGAGATAGTCGAGGCCCACATTTTTCATAAAGCCCAGGCGGGCTACAATTTCCTTTAGGATCTGCTTTGCGATAGTCCGTTCCGTGTCGGTAAATCGAATAGAATCAAAAAATGCAAGTGAATCGGCTACCGAAAGGCTGCTCAATTCATGAATATTTTTGCCTCCGACCGTAACCGAGAGGGCCTCTGGTTTGAGTCTCCGTCCGCCGCAGACTTCACAGGGTTTCTGGCTCATAAACTTTTCAAGCCAATCCCGCACACCCTGACTTTGGCTCTCCCGATACCGACGTTTCAGGTCCTCCAAAATGCCGGGGAACCGAGACTTATATTCAAACTTGCCAGTTTTCTCCCTATTTTCATAAACCACATCAATTGCATCGTCGGTACCATATAAAATGGCATCGAGAACCTTTTTCGGAAGTTCATTAAAAGGAGTATCCAGGCTGAAATGTAGATGCCGGGCAAGGCTTTCAAAACGGCTCCTGTTCCATGCGGAATCGGGATTATAGGGAATACAGCCCCCTTCATTAAAGGAAAGACTTTTATCGGGAATAATGAGATCCGGATCAAACTCCATTTTAATTCCCAGACCAGTACAGGCAGGACAGGCTCCAAAAGGATTGTTAAAGGAAAATAGCCGGGGCTGCAGCTCAGGAATCGATATACCGCATTCGGGACAGGCACTCTGTCGGCTGAAAAAAAGCTCCTCATCACCATCAGCGGTGGAACGAATGACCTGCATAATACCATCCGCCGAATCAAGGGCAGTCTCAACCGATTCGGCAAGGCGGGAACGAATATCGGAGCTTATAACGAGCCTGTCTACCACAATTTCTATCGTATGCTTTTTCTGTTTGTCCAGCTTGATATCATCTTCCAGGTTAACTATGAGGCCGTCTATGCGAGCCCGGACAAAACCAGCTTTCCGGGCATCCTCAAGGATTTTCTGGTGTTCACCCTTTTTACCCCGGATCACGGGAGCCAAAAGCTGAACCCGGGTCCCCTCTGGGAAGGATAGAATAGTATCCACCATCTGGTCCACCGATTGCTCCTTAATTTCCCTTCCGCAGGCTGGACAGTGGGGAATACCGATGCGGGCATATAAAAGCCGGTAATAGTCATATATTTCCGTGACCGTACCTACGGTCGAGCGGGGATTCCGATGGGTTGTTTTTTGCTCGATCGATATGGCAGGGGAAAGACCTTCAATATAATCCAGATCGGGTTTATCCATACGGCCAAGGAACTGGCGTGCATAAGCGGAAAGGCTTTCTACATAGCGGCGCTGGCCCTCTGCAAAGATGGTATCGAAAGCAAGG
>JAIWNU010000105.1 GCA_020216655.1 Treponema sp.
TAGACCTCCTCGCAGTGGCGGACCGGTTTCTTGAATTGCTCGAGCTATACCAGCCACCTGAGTATTTTGAAAGCCGCTCGAAAAAGTTTTTCCTGTATTTCTGTGAAAACCTAACCTGGGCTCACCATGTGAGGACCCTATTGGGGAGAGAAACCGAAAGACGGGGTATGATGCGGGTTTTGGAAAACTATTTTGCCCAGGAAAGTCAGGACCGCCATGTAAGTATTCCGGGGCCAAGCTCCACGGTACCATGAAAACCAAGGCCCCGGCATTGCAAATGTGCTTATCAAAACAAGCGGTTTTTTTGCTTGCTTGATGCGGGAAACTTATAGGTGCAGGGCTTTGCGGAAGTTTTCGATAACCTGGTCCACCGCAGGCCTTGCATCTACATCAACAAGGAGCCCCTTTCCCCGATAGTAATCGATAAGGGGCGCTGTCTGGGCCCGGTATACTTCGAGCCTCCTCTGGATTGCATCGCTTTGGTCGTCGTCCCGGGTGTAAAGCTCTCCGCCGCAGAGGTCGCAGCGGCCCTCTGTTTTGGGTTTTGTAAACAGTATATGGTAATTAGCACCGCAGTTTTTGCAAACCCGGCGGCCCGAAAGCCGTTCAATAACCGCCCCATCGGGGATGTCAAAGTTGACAACCCTATCAACCTTAGAGAAGCTGTCCAGCGCATCTGCCTGGGCTATGGTGCGGGGAAAACCATCCAGGATATAGCCCTTTTGGGCATCCTCTGCGGCGAGCCGTTCCCTCACGAGGGCAATGGTTGTTTCGTCATCCACCAGTTTGCCCGCATCGATAATTTCCTTGACCTTAATGCCAAGGGGTGTCCGGGCGGCAATGGCGGCCCGGAAAATAGCGCCGGTGGATATATGGGGTATCTGCAGAAGTTCTACAGCCTTTGCGGCCAGGGTGCCTTTTCCGGCACCGGGCGGTCCGAGAAAAACTAACTTCATGGGTTTGCTCCTATTTGCACCCATATTGCACTAATTATATCGATAACGCAAGCCTTGCAGTAGATTTTCCGCCGGATGTTTATCAATCTTATTAGCCAAGGGCTACATCCAGGGCCATCATGACCGCAAAGCCAAGCATAAGGCCCAGGGTTGCAATATGCTCGTTCCCTTCCCTCCGAGATTCGGGGATGACTTCTTCGGCCACCACATAAATCATGGCTCCGGCCGCAAAGGAGAGGGCATAGGGGAGTATGGGCTGCATTAACGTGACCAGGGCGGCCCCTGCTACTCCTGCCACAGGTTCAACCACCCCTGAAAGCTGACCGTACCAAAAGGCCTTGCGGCGGCTGAGGCCGTCTCTCCGTAAGGGGATGGAAACGGCGGCCCCTTCGGGAAAGTTTTGGAGGCCGATACCTAAAGCGAGGGGCACCGCGCCTGCGAGGCCCGCCGAGGGAATACCCGCCGCGACAGCACCAAAACCGACTCCGACCGCAAGCCCTTCAGGTATGTTGTGGAGGGTGATAGCCAGCACAAGCAGTACGGGCCGCTGCCAGTTTGTTTTAATACCCTCAGCTTCGCTCCGCTGGTATTCTATATGAAGGTGGGGCAGGATCCGGTCTACAATCCTGAGAAATAGGCCTCCCATAAGGAAGCCCACAACGGCGGGTATCCAGGGGGAGCCTCCCATGGCTTCTGAAAGCTCAATGGCCGGCTGGAGCAGGGACCAGAAACTGGCGGCAATCATGACGCCCCCGGCAAAGCCGAGCATGGCGTCCAGCACTTTCCGATTTATCGATTTAAAGAAAAAAACTGTGCCCGCACCCAGGGCGGTTACGCCGTAGGTAAAGAGTGTGGCTACCAAAGCCTGGGGCACGGGTCCTAATGAAGCTAACCATTCCATGGGTCAATCATAGGACAGAGCGCCCCGGCAGCGCAAGGGCCGGGGCTAAGTAATCAGCTGCAGCCGGTGGTGCTACCGCAGGTGTCGCACTTGAGGCAGGTGCCGTTTCTGACCAGGGTAAAGTAGCCGCAGACAGGGCAGGGGTCCCCCTCGTAGCCCTTGACCCGGGCCTGGGCGATTTTTATGGCCTGCTCTTGCTCCAGTTTTGCCTTGGCGCTCTTTTGTACATCCACGAGCCCCGCAGCGCCTTTTTCGTCCGCCGAAGCGGCGGCAGGTGTTGATGCAGAAAGCGAACCTGCGGCAGGCAGCGTTCCTGACAGGGCAGGCGCTGCAAGGGACGCTTCTTCGGTGCTGTCCTGGGATGCTACGCCAGCGGTTTCAATCCGTTCCGCCTGGTGGGGCCGGAAGCCCGCACTGGCCCTGCTGTGGCCGTTGCCGTTATCCGACTTAGTCCCGGTGGCGATGAGATCTTCGGGCTTTACCTGGGCCAGGTCAGTGCGCCTCAGGTAGCTGATGGCCAGGTCCCGGAAAATATAGTCAATGACGCTGGTGGCCATTTTAACATAGTCATGCCCCTGGACCATGCCGTTGGGTTCAAAGCGGCTAAAGGTAAAGGCGTCCACATATTCTTCCAGGGGGACTCCGTACTGGAGGCCCAATGAAACGGCGATGGCAAAGCTGTTAAGGAGGCTTCGGAAGGCGGCTCCTTCCTTGTGCATGTCAAGGAAAATCTCGCCCAGACTTCCGTCTTCGTATTCTCCGGTGCGGATAAAGATGGAGTGGCCGCCGATTTTTGCCTTCTGGGTATAACCCGCCCGGCGGTTAGGCAGGGGTTTCCGTACTCCCCGCAGGTCCCACTTGTTGGTAAGTTTCTTTCCTTCTGGCCCGAGGATTCCTGAGATGCTCTCAGCCTTAGCGGTGCTGCCGCGGGAAGCGCTTCCCCCATCGGAAGGACCATCCAGGTCTTTTTGCAGGGCGATAAGTGTATCCGCCAGCGGGTCAGTACCGGGCGCAAAGGATGAGAGGGGCTGGGATAGTTTGGACCCGTCCCGGTACAGGGCTACGGCCTTGATTGCCCGCCGCCAGGAAAGCATATAGGCCCCTTTGACATCCTCATAGGTAGCGCTGTTGGGCATGTTAATAGTTTTAGATATGGCGCCGGAAATAAAGGGCTGGGTTGCGGCCATCATTTCGATATGGGCAGTCCAGGAAATAGACCGTTTGCCGTTTTTGCCCGACGGGGTGGCGGTATCAAAGACTTTAAGGTGTTCCACTTTAAGATTTGGAGACCCTTCCACACCCATGGTGCCGCAGGCATAGGTTTCCGCCGCTTCAATTTCTTCGGCACTGAAACCCAGGTGTTTTAAGAGGCTGAAGCCCGGCAGGGACCAGGTCGATTCGGGAATTTTCAGGGTCTGTTCCACAAAATCCTTACCGATGATCCAGGGGCTGAAAATAGATTCCAGCGAGTAGGCACTTTTGACTGCCTCTTCCACTTTTGCAAGAGCATCTTCAGTAAAGCCCTTCTCTTTCAGGGCTGCAAGGGATACGCCGGGGGCATTCTCAAGGGTCTTGTGCCCCAGAGCATAGGCGATGATTTCATCAATATCTTTTTGATCGTATCCCAGGGCTTTAAGGGCCAGAGGAACCGATTGATTGATGATTTTAAAGTAGCCTCCGCCGGCAAGTTTTTTGAATTTGACGAGCGCAAAGTCCGGTTCTATACCGGTGGTGTCGCAGTCCATGAGGAGCCCGATGGTTCCGGTGGGAGCAATGGCCGTAACCTGGGCATTGCGGAACCCGTATTGGGTTCCCAGTTCCAGTGCCTCGTCCCAGCTTTTCCGGGCAGCTTCAAGCATGTCCTGCGAACAGGAAGATGCATCGATGCCTACAGGAATGGTGTGGAGCCCTTCGTATTCTTCGGCTTTGGCGTTGTAGGCTGCCCGGCGGTGGTTCCGGATGACCCTGAGCATGGCTTCCCGGTTTTCTGGATACCGGAGGAAGCTGCCGAATTCCTTAGACATGAGGGCCGATTGTTTATAGGCTTCCCCAGACAGCATGGCCGAGAGGGCCCCCGCCACCGCGCGGCCTTCTTTGGAGTCGTAGGCAAGTCCCATCACCATGAGGAGGCTTCCCAGGTTGGCATAGCCGAGGCCCAGAGTCCGGTATTCGTAGGAAAGCTGGGCAATCTGGGGGGAGGGGAATTGGGCCATGACCACCGAAATTTCAAGCACCATGGTCCAGATCCGGATGGCATGGAGGTAGCCTGGTATGTTGAAGGTCCCCGTTTCAGGGTTATACAGGGTGAGCAGATTGATGGATGCCAGGTTACAGGCCGTATCATCCAGGAACATATATTCCGAACAGGGGTTCGAGGCCCGGATTTCACCCCCCGCCGGACAGGTGTGCCAGTCGTTGATGGTGGTGTGGAACTGGAGCCCCGGGTCGGCACATTGCCAGGCCGAGCGGGCTACCTGGTCCCAGAGCTTACGGGCCTTAATGGTTTTAACCATGTTTTTATCGGTCCGGCCGGTAAGCTGCCAGTCTGCGTCGTCAAGCACGGCCTGCATAAATGCGTCGGTGACCCGCAGGCTGTTGTTGGATGACTGGCCCGAAACGGTGTTGTATGCCTCATCATCCCAGGCGGTGGAAAAGACTGCGGGATTAACTGTGTCGTCTCCCTGCTCAAGGCGTCGCAGCAGCTGGTACAGGTAGGTAGCCGGGATCTGGTCCCGCAGGGCGGCCCGGAGGGCTGCGGCAAGTTCGTGGTTTTTAAGGGCATTAAATCGGTCCTCATCGGGGCCGCGGAAGCTCTGGATTGCCTTCTTTACCCCATCAAGGTGTTTTTTTATGATGACAGAGCCAGTAGCCATGGATGCTACCTTGTGTTCTTCTTCGGCTTTCCATTCTACATATTTTTCCACATCCGGATGGTCCGCATCCAGGGTTACCATTTTGGCGGCCCTGCGGGTGGTTCCCCCGGATTTAATTGCCGAAGCAGAGCGGTCTCCGATTTTGAGGAATGAGAGCAGCCCCGACGATACACCCCCTCCGGAAAGCCGTTCGTTGGCCCCACGGATCTTTGAAAAGTTGGAACCCGTACCGGAGCCGTATTTGAAGAGCCGGGCCTCCCGGGTAATAAGGTCCATAATGCCTCCCTCGTTCACGAGGTCGTCCTCTATGGACAGGATAAAGCACGCGTGGGGCTGGGGCCGCTTGTAGGCGCTGTCGGATTTTTTGAGCTTTCCCTCAAGGGGATCAAAATAATAGTGTCCCTGGGCGGGGCCATCGATACCGTACACCGCATAGAGACCCGTGTTGAACCACTGGGGACTGTTGGGGGCTGCCATTTGGTGGGCCAGCATGTAGCACAGTTCATCATAAAAAGCCCTAGCGTCTTCTTCGGTATCAAAATAGTTACTTTGCCGCCCCCAATCCATCCAGGTATAGGCAAGCCGGTGAAAAACCTGCCGCGCATCGTGTTCGCTTCCGTCCAGGGGAATGCGGTCCCCCGGATCTTCGCTCCCCTTTGATTTTCCTTTTTGTTTTGGAACCCAGTTTTTCCAGTCCAGAGCTTTATCAGCTGGAACTCCGGCTTTTCTAAAATATTTTTGAGCTATAATATCGGTCGCTATTTGGCTCCAGAAAGACGGAACGATAACTGTCTCTTCCTGAAAAATAAGACGGCCGTCGGGGTTGCGGATTTCGCTTTTCCGTTTCTCCCAGGTTATGCCCTCATAGGGGCCCGATTCAGCGGTAGTAAACAGACGGTCAATTTTCATGGGACTCTTCCTCTTTATTGAATCACATACTATACCGGTAGTGTTGTTTCTGACTATATATACACTATATGAAGTGGTCTTGCAAGTTGTTTTTCTGTTTTTGTTGTAATATTCAGTTTTTTACCTTACAATAAAAAGTACAAGGAGCAACCGATGTATATAGCCTTACTCCATTATCACCTGCTCCGGGGTGGCGTTTCTTCTGTGATACGTCATCAAGCTGCGCTGCTAAAAAAGGCAGGATACCAGGTCCTGCTGATTACCGGAGAAAGCCCCTCTGAAACGGGAGAAATTCCTGTTGCCATCGTCCCGCTCCTTGCCTATGATGTGGTCCGTTCCGAAAGGACAGGAGCATTGCCCTCCGAAGAAAACCCGCACGCCCTCGCCCAGGGGATTCTCGATGCCATGCAAAAACAATGGGGACGGCCTGCGGACATACTTCATGTACATAATCCGCTTTTACGGAAAAACTCTTTGCTCTTGCCTGCCCTTGAAGAGCTCCAAAAAGAGGGGCTGAACCTGCTTTTGCATAACCATGATTTTGCCGAAGATTTCAGGCCCGATGTGTATACGGCGGATCAGAATTATCCGGCTAATTGCCACTACGGTGTTATTAACCGCAGGGATTACTCGTTTCTCCATCGTTCAGGATTGCAGAAGGAGGGTCTCCATCTCTTACCCAACGCGGTAGCTCCCTTGCAATGGACACGGGACCTCAAACGACACCGTTTTGTATATCCTGTCCGGGCCATACGGCGCAAAAACCTGGGCGAAGCCCTGCTCCTGTCCCTTTTTATCCCACAAGGAACCACCGTTGCCGTTACCCTGCCTCCTGCCCCAACCAGTCCCGACCAGCCCTACTACCAATTTTGGAAACACTTGGCCCAGGACTTGCATCTCCCGGTAGAATTTGAAGTAGGACTTAAGGAACCGATACAGGATATTATGGGGAGCGCCCAGGCGGTGCTGACCACATCGGTAAAAGAAGGCTTTGGTTTTTCATTCCTGGAGCCCTGGACGGCGGATGTTCCGGTCATTGGCCGCCGTATTGCCTATATTTGCACCGATTTTGAACGGGACGGAATTAGCTTTCCCCATATGTATGATTCTCTTGATATCCCCATGGCATACCTGTCGCCGCCCCTGCTTCGCAAAAAACTGGAACAGGCGCTGGTAGAAACCTATGAAGCATACCATCTTGATCTGGAACCCCATACGCTCAAAACCTTAACGGACGACATTTTTTCCCGGGAAGTCTTCGACTTTGGAAAACTGGATGAGGAACTCCAGATGGATATCATCAAAATGGTCGCCTCCAATTCTATCGCCCGTCAGGATATTATTGATGTGAATCCCTTTTTAGAGACCCTTTGCTGCTGGGATATCGGTGACCATGATGATATTGTACAAACCAACAAGGAACTTGTACTGCTCCACTACAGCATGGAACATGCCCTGAACCAACTCCAAATGGCCTATACCAGGGTCACCAGTCTTAAGGTCCAGCATAGGGTATCAAAAACGGTGCTGTTGGATCTATTTTTGGATCCCCTTAAGCTTTATCCTGTTGGCATTTCACGGAAAAATACTTCTGGCCTCACTCAGCAATCCAAATGGGAAGCCGGTTCCTGATGAACGGTTCATCCCTGAGTCCTGAGCTGGAGGCAAAACTCCTCAACTTGATCCGCCGCAGTACCTCTGTCCAAACCGTACTGAAGCCGGAAAAACTTCCTGATCGCTTACAGGCTCTCCGTTCAAGCGCTTTCATTCGTAGGCAACAACGTCCCCTCTTCGGTATTAGGGTCGTTCTGTTTGATATATACGGAACCCTGTTTTCTTCCCGGGCAGGAGATATCGGGACTGATGGAGCGGTGAGCCGCTTTGCCCCATCTGGGAGCGGCGATGCACAGGCAGAGTCTTATTTCCAGCGCGCAGTTTTTGAGCGGCATCTCGAACTTTTTGCTGAGACCCCTTATCCAGAGGTACAGGTTGATGAAATCTGGGCTTCCTATCCTGGCCGCCCTCAGGATATAACAAGTTTTGAATATGCCCTCCGTTACGAACTTGACCATAATCCCGCTTTTCCCATGCCGGGAGCCCTGGACTGTATTCGGCAGCTCCGGGAAGCCGGGCTCTCCTTGGGTATAGTTTCCAACGCGCAGTTTTATACGCCCCTTGTATTCAAAGCTTTTTTTGGCGCAGCTCCGGAACAACTGGGCTTTTCGGAGGACCTTATTGCCTATTCATACCGTTTTGGCCGGGCAAAACCAGCTCCTGAGCTGTTTGAACCTGTTCTTTCATCACTTAAAAAACAGGGCTATCAGATTGATGAATGTCTCTATGTAGGTAACGACATGCTCAACGATGTGTATGGAGCTAAAAATGTGGGTATGCGTGCTGCCCTGTTTGCGGGAGACCGGAATTCCTTGAGACTGCGGGAAGATAATCCCCTCTGCAAGGATCTGCTTCCAGACCTGGTACTTGAATCCCTTTCAGACTTGCCTGCTTGTCTGTCGCCAGCCTTGTAGGTTTGGCTTATTTGCCTAGTGATAGGCCTGGCATAAGGATAGCGATAAGTCTAAACCTGGGTTAATATGTTTTTGGTATGCAAAAACAGGATTTACTGAGTTTTTCTGTTTCCTCCCTCTGCCGCGGTATGGATGTGCTTGTTCTCCGGGATATGCTCGAAGCAGTCTCCTACCGGATAGTTTCAAAACAAAAGGGCTCTGTGGTACTTTCTGCGGGGAGCCGCTACAACGAACTCCATATTCTTTTAGAAGGTACAGTGCAGGCTGTTATGGACCATGAAAACGGTAAGTCTGTTCTCATAGAAAGCATCGAAGCGCCGGACCCGATCGCCCCTGCCATACTCTTTGCTCCCCGGCAGGTTTTACCCGTAACAGTCCTCGCTGAATCGGACTGCAGAATTCTTGTACTACCTCTAGAGACAGTTCTGGATCTCTGCCAGAAAAACCGCCGCTTTCTTATTAATTTTCTCACCGAAATTGGCGGCAAACTATCCCTCTTTGCAGAGAAATTCAAGCTTCTTGAATTTTCAAGTCTTCGCAGGCGTATTGCGGTTTTTCTCTCAGACCGTTTGGAACAGGGTACTTACACCCTGCCGTTCCCTAAGGAAAAACTTGCTGAATACCTCTCTGTAGCCCGTCCCAGCCTTTCCCGGGAACTATCTGAAATGGTGAGCGAAGGAATATTGAAAATCGAGGGCAGAACTATTACTGTCTTAAACCAAGAAAAATTTAAAACCCTTCTTATGGAGTAGACATGATGAAACCGAAAAAACCAAAAACTCGGCTTGAGCGCTTTTTATCTCAACTCATGCTTTTCTGTATCGCTGTCATGCTCATTGTATCGGTGCTGGCTTTTATCCAAGCCACCTTGCATCCCCTTGATCCGGTGGTATCCAAAGCGGAAGTAACCCTCACGATTCTGGATAAAACACTGAGCAGTTCTCTCTTTTCAGGCGTTTCTCTGGGCACCATTGTGGTCATCCTCTCAATCCTTGCCCTGTCTATGGCTGGCAGAGGGGTGCATAGAAGACAATATATGGTCTCCTATTGGAGAGGTATTCTTTCATCGGGTATTTTCTTTTTATCCGATGCTTTTTACCGCTATGTCCGTTCTCGAGGTTTATTATACTATTCAGCGTCGCTAGCCCTCTTTATCGCGGTTATGCTGATCCTGGTCGAAATAATTTCACGGTGGGGATCAGCTAGCGAAGAACGGGATCGGCGGACTGAACTGCTTGCGTCTATCGTATCGGGCTTAAGTTTTGGATTGCTCGTGCAAGCCTTTGAGGCCCTCTTTGCCCTGGCAAAAGAGAAAGTCCCCGTTCTTCTCTCCCGATTTTCTTTTTTTTAACATGAACCCATGATACAATGGCGACAGGAGCGAGGAAATGAAAAAAGTAATAAGCATTGTATGGTGTACTGTTTTCCTGACCATACCCCTTTTTGGCTTTGAGGGGTTTTCTAATGATCCTGGGTCCCATATGGCAAGTCTTTCTCAGGTTTTGCAGAAGGTGTATGGAGCAAAGGCAGGTAATGCCGCATTAAAATCCACCATGCCAGTATGGGGCCTTAAAACCTATACCTGGGATCATTATTATGCGGCGGACCTCATGGCTGATGCGAGCAGAGACATAGATTCATTTTATTTCGGTCCCCTTTATCCCCATGCACAGACTCCATCCTTTCCGTATACAAAGGCCCTATCCCCCCGGGAATTACGATCGATAGAAGCCAAAGCTTTATTGGCCTATCTCCAGTTTATGGATGGCTGGTTCATACAGCTCCGGAGCCTTTTTGCTTCATCCCAGTCTGATGTGAAAAAAGAGCGGGATG
>JAIWNU010000106.1 GCA_020216655.1 Treponema sp.
CCCTCTATTTACTGGGAGTTATTATCCACTCCTATCAAGACCTATGGGCCCATTATGGCATTACCAACGAAATGCACCGGGCCTTGCTTAAGCATCGGGGCATAGATGTGGACCGGGATCCAAAGCGAATTGCCATCATGGAGCGCAAGCTCGAAGGTTTTGTGACCAATTTACCTAATCTATTAGGTGTTCCTGCAGGGGATATCTTTGTTTCGCTTATTAAATCTGATCAGGAATATGTGCCGCCCACCATTGGAGAACGGAAAAAGCTGCTTGGCCGCGGGCGGGATATATTTTTGGAAGGCATTAACTATGTGGTCTTTACTTCCGATACGGATAAAAGCCTTAATTATCTAGAACAGATTCAGTGGGACGCGGAAACGCTGGATAAAATACTACAGAATCCCGAAGCCTTGCATCAAGCGGCATCCCAAAAATCTCCTGACTCCCTCATTTCCTTTTTAGAAATTTGGGGCTATCAGTTTTAACGTGCTTAGAGTGATCTTTATCGAGGGCCAGTGCGGATGAATTTGCAGGAACTACTCCAGTTATTACCTCAGGTACTCACTTCCTGGGAAGTTTGGGCTGTTACCGTTGTACTTGTTCTATATTTTTTCCTGGTATTCTATGTTGCACGCCTGTATAGCAAGCCCAAGTCCTTTTCCATGATTGCCCCGCCTAAAAAGCCCGCACCGGAAAAGGGTAAAAAAGCAACAGAAGAACCGGAAGTAGAAGGCTGAAGCGAATTTTCGCGTCAGCCTCATATAAAAGCCTTATACCAGCAATGCTTTGTTCCAGAGGGGGCAGCGGCTTTCTTTAAGTTTCCCCCTTGCAAGCAGCGCACTCAGGGCCTTCCGGGCTTCTTCTCGGGATAAATCGAGACGCTCTTGTTTAGCAATAAAGTCTGCTGCTTCGGCTAAAGTAAAACGCCGGGGACTTTGTCTTATTAAGGTCTGCAGCACCCTCTCTTCCCGCCATGAGCCGGATGCTCGCCCAAGACACTCATCGCAGGAACTTTCATCGCCTGTACAGTTTGCCTGTATCATTTCATCGCTTTTTCCTTCCAAGAGTGAAAGCAGCAGCCTCCGCCGGCAGCGGCCGCTGCTGCTGCCGTATAAGGCCATGGCCCCGCTGCGCTGCTCATCTTCAGGCCCCCAGAGGAGGGTAGCCGTAGCATTCTGCCCATCCCTGCCAGCTCGGCCCGCCTCCTGGATATAGGCTTCCACCAGGCTGGGACAGTCAAAATGGATAACCGAGCGGATGTCGCTTTTATCTACCCCAAGCCCGTAGGCACAGGTCGCCACCAATATGCCCTTTTTGCTCGAGAAAAACCATGCTTCTACTGCATCTTTTTCATGCCGTTCAAGCCCCGCATGATAAAAGTAAATCTCCTGAGTTTTCAGGCTGTAACGGAGCGCCCGGGCGAGCTGTTCTGTCCGGGACCGGGAACTGCAAAACACGATGGCCGGCCGGGGAATATGGGCTAAAAGGGAGCGCAGGGCCGCTTCTTTTACAAGGCTGCGGACCAGACGGTAACTGATATTAGGCCGGTCCGGGTCTCCCATGACAAGGTGGACCGCTTGGTCGCCAAAAATGTAGTGCCGGATTTTATCAAGTACCGCAGGGCTTGCGGTGGCGGTAAAGGCCGTAACCAAGGGTGGATTTAGTTCAGATATGATATTTCCCAGTTCAAGGTAGGCTGGCCGGAAGGTCTCGCCCCATTGGCTTACGCAGTGGGCCTCATCGATAACTACATGGGCAATGTGGGCACTTTTAAGGAGGGCCCTTACCGGTGGCCCCGCAAGTACCTCAGGATTGGCGATGATAAAGGTGTTCGCCGGTTCCTGCAGCAATGTTGCAAGGGCTGCCCGTTCTTCGGCGCTTTGCCCTCCCCGGATGAGAGCCACCCGGGCCCCCTGTTCCTTAAGCCGCCGGGCCTGGTCCGCCATGAGGGCTAAAATGGGATAAATTACCAATGTTGGCCGGGCAATAATGCGGGCAGGAAGCTGAAAGCAGAGGGACTTTCCGGCTCCGGTGGGCAGAATGACAATTTGTTTGCCAAAACCTTTCCAGGTATCCTTGTCATTATCCGGAGCTGTTTTATCAATCTCGTTTTCCTCCGGTCCATAGATCTCCATCGGTATGGAAGCTGAACGGGCCGCCTCAAGTATGTTGGCAATAACAAGCCGCTGGTATGGATAGAGGTACCGCAGTCCCGCCGCTTTAAGACCCCCAGCGATCAGTTTTTCTATAGAAAAAAGATCTTTAGACATAACCAAAATCCTTCCTATGCTGAAAAATCGGTCCCCATGGGCTCATTCGAGCATAATACCCGCTAGACATGAATAGGCTGCATATAGTACTATCCGTTATCATATTTTTGCGTTAATCCCGCAGTCAGCGTTAATAGTCCTGTAAATCCTACTACCGTTCTATTGGCCTACCCAGCGCTCAGTCGGGAATTTGCGCCAAGGACGTACATGACAACGACACAAAACCTCTCTTTCGACGATTTCGGCTTGTCCGAACGGGTGCTCTCTGCCGTCAAGGCAAAGGGCTTTATTGCTCCCAGCTCAATCCAGGCCCTGGCTCTGCCCCGGCTTTTGGCTGATGAAGGCCACCTGATTGCTAAAGCCAGGACCGGCACCGGCAAAACCGCCGCCTTCGGTATCCCCCTGGTAGAGCGCCTCGCATCCCCCTCCCAAAAACCCCGGGCCCTCATTCTGACCCCCACAAGGGAACTGGCGCTCCAGGTTGCCCAGGAAATTAAATCCCTCGCAGGCGGTCCCTTTCCGCGGATTGCAGCGGTTTACGGCGGCGCTTCCATCGGGCCCCAGCTCAGGGACCTGAGCCGCGGGGTAGAAATCGTGGTCGGAACCCCCGGACGGGTCATGGACCATTTGGACCGGGGCTCTCTGGACCTCTCCGAAGTGGACTGGTTCATCCTGGACGAGGCCGACGAAATGCTCGACATGGGCTTTTTCGAGGATGTGGAAACTATCCTTTCCAAGACAAAGGCGGATCGGCGGGTCGCCCTCTTTTCTGCCACCATGCCCGAAGCAATACTGTCCCTGGTAAAACGCCATATTGGCCAGTTTGACATTGTGGAAGACCACGCCTCACAGGAAGAAAAACCTGCGGTAGATCAGTATTATCTCCTTTTGCGGAGAGAAGATAAGCTCGAAGCCCTCAGACGCATCATCGACGGGGCCGATGAATTTTACGGTCTAGTGTTCTGCGGAACCAAGGTAGAAACCGATGAACTGGCCCGCCGCCTTGTGGAAAACGGCTACGCCGCCGAGGCAATTCACGGCGACCTATCCCAGGAAGGCCGTGAACGCACTCTGCGCCGTTTCCGTTCTCGGATGACCACCATCCTTGTGGCCACCGACGTGGCTGCCCGGGGCATTGACGTAGAACGGCTCACCCATGTTATCAACTGGGACCTGCCGAACGACCGGGAAACCTATGTACACCGTATCGGCCGCACCGGCCGGGCGGGCCGCAGGGGAGTCGCTATCAGTTTCGTGCTTCCTGCCTTCCGGGGCCGCATGAGCCAGCTTTCCCGCAGCATGGAAAAAGCCCTGGGCTCTCCTATCCAAAAAATGCCGATCCCCTCGGTGCCGGCGGTGATGACCGCAAGCCAAAAGCGGGTCATTCAAAAAATACTCGCCTCCCTTCAGGTCCTTTCTGAACAGGCTGAAAACGAGGGCGAAGCGGTTCATATTGATGAAAAAACGGCCCTCAGTGGCGCCCTCTTTGCTCCTGGGGACCCCCGATCCCTCGTAGCTGAGGAACTAATTAAGACCCTCGGAGAACGGCGGGCTATCGAAGCGTTGGTAGCCTCCGCCTACGGCAATGAGCTGGATCCCTCCCGTTATAGGCCGATTGTGGAGATTTCCGATCGCCCGGTTCGCGGCAGCGACCGCAGCTTTGAGCGGGGGAGAAGTTCCGGTCGTTTCGGAAGCGATGCCCGGGATGGAAAAAGCGGCCGTATCCGGGAACGGAGCGACCGCGAAGGCTCCTACCGGTCTGGTGAAGCGCCGCACCGGCGGGCGGCAGGCGATCGGGTCTATATCGGCATTGGCCGGCGGCACGGAGCTTCTGCCCGGGACGTGGCGGGGCTCCTCATGCGGGCAGGCGGTGTCCCCGGGCGCCTCGTGGATGCCATTGAGGTTCGGGACTACTGTGCCTATGCAACCCTGCCCCCCGAGGCCGCCCGCCGGGCCTATGACTTTGCAAAAAGAGACCCGGAACATCCGACCATAAAACCCGCGGGCAGCAGGAATTAATAAAGCTGCGGGCTGTCGAAATGCATCGGGCATTTCGGCAGCCCGTCGGACCTTAAAAAGGCCCTGGAAGATACTTCTCTCTGTCAGAATCCCAGGGCGGTCCCGACAACGATGACCGTAAAATCAGAAAGGGAGGGTTTCCTTCGCAATACCTGGTAGGCCCTGCAGATACGGGTTTCCAGGGCACAGTCCTGGCAGGTTCCGGTTTTAACGCAGGGGTTGGGCTTATCAAGCCGCTTGTTGTTCATCGGCGAAGCAATACTTTCGATCCGTGCCTGGGCTTCTTCCAGATTCCGGACAATCTTATTGGTTCCTATCACCACGACCGTTTTTTTGGGACCAAAGGTCAGGGCGGCCACACGGTTTCCATTTCCATCAACATTCACAATATATCCATCCAAAGTAACCGCATTAGAACTAGAAATAAAAACGTCGCAGGTAAGCTGGCTGCGTAAAATTTCCATTTTCTGTTCCGCACTGAGGCCCGGAACGTTATGATCCAAAATGACGGCCCCCTGATCCTTGGCCTTATCGGCGATGCCCAGGGCTTTTATGGTCATCGATCCGCCGAAGCCGATACGCTTGCCTGCACCGATAAACTCCATGACCCGTTTTGCCGCTTCTTCCATGGTCGCCACATATTCGGCAGCAAAGCCGTTTTTCTGCAGCGCCTTTACCGCCGCAGTTCCGATTGTCTCATCTCGCCATGCTTCAACACCAGATGTAACTGTTGACATGTCAGCCTCCTGTATATTCTGTGATAGCAAAATTTATTGTCGCACAGGTCCCGCTTCTTGCCAATACATAGAACTCATCCTATACTGAAAGCACTACAGGAGGCAGCCCATGGCGCAACTTTCTACAACCTATTTGGGAATCCCAGTGCGGAATCCCCTGGTAGTATCATCGAGCAACCTTACCGCCCACAAAGACAATATACGAAAGGCCGCCGAAGCAGGTGCCGGCGCTATCGTTTTAAAATCCCTGTTTGAAGAACAAATACGAAAGGATCTTGCTGCGATCCCTGCGGAGCAGCTCGAAGCAAACCCAGAAGCCCAGGCAATGATGAATGCCCTTGCGTCCCACTGGGGAAGCGCTGATTACTTGCAGTTGGTAAAGGATGCGGTGTCCGCCGCAGGTCCGGTGCCGGTTATCGCGAGTATCAATTGTATCCACGATGATCTGTGGCTCGATTTTGCCGAACAGCTTGAAAGCGCCGGAGCTAAGGCGCTGGAACTGAACATTGCACCCTTTCCCCAGTCTCCAAAGGTTTCTGCCAAGGACCTGGAAGACCTCGTGGTCAGCATTGTTCGCAATGTGTCGGTCAGAACTCGTTTACCCTTGGCGGTTAAACTGAGTCCCTATTTTACCAATCCCTTTGCTATCGTTGAACGCTTAGCCGGCGCAGGAGCCCGGGCGGTGGTGCTCTTTAATCGTTTGTACCGTTTCGATTTTGATTTAAAAAAGCGGGCTATCGTATCCGGCCCTGCAAAAAGCGGGACCCAGGAATATCACGAAAGCCTCCGTTGGATCGCGAACCTCTATGGAGTTGCGGCCTGCGAGCTGGTGGGCGGTACGGGAATCCATTCTGCTGAAACGGCCCTTAAGTTTATTGCCGCCGGAGCTCAGACGGTGCAGCTCTGTTCGGCCATCAATGCAGGGGGCTGGGCAGTACTTGGGTCCATTCGGGATGAAATGTCATCCATGCTGGATGAGCTGGGTTATGCTTCGGTGGATGCCTTCCGGGGCAGTCTTTCCCGCCGGACTCATCCCCAGAATGAACAGTATGAACGGCTTCAGTACCTGAAAGCCATCGATCCCCGGTAAAACATGGCCCAGGATCAAAGACCGGTAGACCAGCGGCGGCTTGCGGCATACTTAAAAAATACGGTTAGCAAAAACAACAAGCCTCCAGAACCAGACAAAAAGGAAACAAAAGGATCTCCTGTTTCTGAGCAATCTCTGTCTGAGCCGCGTTTGCCAAAGCCTCCGCTTTCTCAAAGCTCTGGTACTCAGTCTTCTCGCGCTGAAACCCCTCCGTCTCAGCCCCGTCTTTCCCAACCCCAAAGGGCGGGTTTTCAGAAGACGGTCAAAGAACCGGCTCAAACCGGCAAAGAGGGAGAATCTAAATACCGAAAGGTGGCGAAACTCCTTATTGTTATTGGACAAAAGGAAGCCTCAGCCATCCTTTCCAAACTTGAACCGGAGCAGATAGAGGCGATAACTAAGGAAATCGCTGCCATACGGACTGTTTCGCATGAAGAAGGGGAGGCCATACTTGCCGAGTTTCGGGCCCTGTTTTCCCAGGCTCTTCGTCATGCAAAGACTACAGCCCAGGATAGGGGGGGCATCGATGTGGCCCGCAGCCTGCTTGCCGCCGCCTTTGGAAAGGAAAAAGGCGAGACCCTTCTGCGGCGGGCCGTTCCGGAGGCTATCGAAAACCCCTTCCAGTTTCTGGAAGATTTTTCCCCTGAACAGATTGTCCTGCTGCTCAAAGACGAACCGGCCCCGGTACTTGCCTTGGTGCTTGCCCGGCTTTCGGCACCAAAGGCGGCGGCCTGTATCAAAAATCTGCCAAAGGACCAGAAACTCGAAGTGGTTAAGCGGCTTGCAAAGATGGGAAAGACCAGTCCCGAAGTGATAGAAAAGGTCGCCGAAGTGCTCAGAGAACGGGCCCATAAGATGGGAAAGACCGAAACCACCGAGGTAGATGGCAAGGCGGTGCTGGCGGCCATACTCCGCCATGCGGATCCGTCCTTAGGGGATGAAATCCTCGAAAACCTGGAGGATATTAATCCGGACCTTTCCCGGGACATCAAAGAAAAGCTGTATACCCTGGATGATGTGGTGCGCTGCGATGACCGGGCATTGCAGGAAAAGCTCAGGACCATGGAAGACCGGGACATTGCCCTGCTTCTTAAGGGGCAAAAGCCAGAGTTTATCGACAAAATTAAAAGCAACCTGTCCGCTAATAGGAGAACACTGGTGGAAGAAGAGCGTACCCTCTTGGGACCGGTTCCCCGGAAGGAAACCGAAGAGGTGGTGCAGAATTTTCTTTCCTGGTTCCGCAGTGGCCGGGAGAACGGCACCATCTTGCTAGTTGATGATTCGGACATCTTAGTTTAGGGCGCTGATTGTTAATTGATGCTCTTTAAAGAGCATCAATATGCAAAGGGCCCCGAAAGCAGCGTAGGAGGAAGTTTTGACTCAAAAAACAGTATCTGTCGGAGAAGAAATTGCGGGCTTTACCATTATCGCCCGGGAGCCCCTGGATGAATTGCACGCTACCGGCATCTGGGCAAAGCATATAAGGACCGGGGCGGAGGTTTTTCATATTCTTAACGATGACGAAGAAAATCTTTTTGCCTTTGCGTTTCCGACCGTGCCTTCCGATTCTACCGGGGTGGCCCATATTTTAGAGCATTCGGTACTCTGCGGATCCAAAAAATATCCCCTTAAGGATACCTTTATTGTTTTAGCCAAAGGAAGCCTCCAGACCTTTCTGAATGCCCTGACCTTTCCAGACAAAACAGTATATCCTGCGGCGAGCACCAACCGGCAGGATTATTTTAATTGGATGTCCGTTTACGGCGATGCGGTGTTTCATCCCCTTTTGGATGAATGGATTTTTCAGCAGGAAGGGCATCGGCTGGAGCTCTCTCAGGATGAACAGTCTGGCCGGTGGCGCATTGAACGGACCGGTGTGGTGTACAACGAAATGAAGGGTAACTATTCATCCATGGACCCCATTGCAGCCGACTGGGCCTTCCGGTCCGTACTGCCCGATACTCCCTATGCCTATGATTCCGGGGGCGATCCCCAAGAAATACCACGGTTAAGCTGGGAGGATCTCAAGGCCTTTCATCAAACTCATTACAATCCCGCTAACTGTAAAATCGTCCTTTGCGGAAACATTCCGACGGAAGAACAGCTTGCCTTCCTGGACCACAATATACTTGCGGATCTTGAACCGGGCCAGAGGATCCAGCCGATTCCTTTAGCACAACCCTGGTCTCAGAGCCGGGAACTTTCTGTCCCCTATCCTGCAAGCGAGGAGGACCAAAAGTCTACGGTACTGCTTTCCTGGGTTCTCGGGGACAGCACCGATGCGGAGGATGCCCTTGCCATGGCGGCCCTTACGGAAATTCTTTTAGGCCACGACGGCTCGCCCCTTCATAAGGCCCTTGTGGAGTCCGGTCTGGGCGAAGATATTGCCCCCGCCACCGGACTTGAAGGAGAACTGCGGCAGCTTGTGTTTACCGTGGGCCTGCGAGGTATGGACGCGAAGGATAAAAAAGACCTCGAAAAACTCATTTTAGACACCCTTAATGGTTTGGTTATTCACGGCATACCAAAGGAGGAAATTGAAGGCGCTCTCTTTGGCATGAAATTTTCGAACCAGGAAATACGCCGAGCCGGTGGTCCCTTTTCGCTTATTTGGATGCGCCGCATACTACGCTCCTGGATTCATGGCCAAGTTCCATGGAACAATCTCCTATTCGAAAAGCATTTCCATGCCCTGGAAGATAAACTTAAAACGGACCACCGTTATTTTGAATCCCTGATCGAAAGCCGCCTCATCAACAATTCCCACCGGTGTTTGCTTTCTGTAGATCCCCAGATAGGCCTCACAGAAAAGCTCGATCGTGAGACCGAAGAGGAACTTGCGCAACTGCTTAATAAGCTTTCTGAAAACGAAAAAAAAGCCCTGGCTGAACAAACGCAAAAACTCAAGGCAATACAGGAGGCGGAGGACTCAAGCGAAGCGGTGGCCCGCATACCCCATATTTCCCGGACAGATTTGCTGCCGACCATAGAACAAGTCCCCCGAAACATATATGACCTGGGGGGTATCCCCGTCCTTGGGCACGAACTATTCACCAACCATATTGTGTATCTTGATATAGCTCTCCCGGTAGACCTTTTAGATACCGAGCAATATCTGTGGCTGCCGCTCCTTGCCCGAACCATACCTGGTCTTGGTATTCCTGGCCTTTCATACGATGCACTCTCGAGCCAAATGGCCCGGCATGTCGGTTCATTCCATGCGCTGCTCCATACCTCTTCAGCCGCGCCGGGTGCCGCCGAAAGCCTTGCCTGCCCTGGCGGGGTCTACCAATTGAGGAACAGGGACTGGCTTTTATTCAGGATGAAAACCCTGAACGAAAAGCTCAATCCCGCCCTGGACCTGGTTCTGCCCCTTATGATGCAGGCAGATTTTTCCGATCACAGGCGGCTCAAGGATCTCCTTTTAGAGTATAAAAACGATTTGGATTCTTCGGTGGCCCCCTCCGGCCATTCCTATGCGATTTCCCGGGCCTCCCGATCCTTGAGCCGCTCCCGGCTTGTAGATGATCTATGGAATGGTATACCCCAGATTGATTTTGCCCACCGGCTTTTAGAGTTACCCATCGAAACGATAGCCCAAAAACTTGCCTCTATTCGGGACGAGCTTTTTGCGAAGAGCGGTATGATTGTTAACATTACAGGTCAGGTGGAGGCAATCGAGGCCTCTCTCTCTGAATTACCCAAGAGGCTCACGGGCTTTGCAGGACCCCGGCCCCGCTCAAAAAATATCTTTGGAGATGCCCTGGCCTCGGCGGTAAATACGGAAAAGCTTCATGAGGTATACCGCTCCGGGGCACTGCAGGTTGGTTTTGCTGCGCTTGCTCTGCCTGCTCGTCCCTTTGCAAGCCCCTTGCAGGCTGCGGAGCTGGTACTTTCTCATTGGCTTTCTACAGGCCTGCTTTGGGAAGATATTAGAATGAAGGGCGGTGCCTACGGTGCTTTTGCCTATCCCGATGGTCTTGAACCGGCCTTTATTATGGCAACCTATCGGGATCCTGATCCCGCTCGGTCACTGGACGCCCTCCCCAATGCTATTCGGAAGGCCTTACAAGCCCTGCCTGAACATGAGAAACTGGAAAAGGCCGTTATTGGGGCCTTTGCCAAGGAAAGTCGGCCGCGGACTAATCCGGAGAAGGGTTTTGCGGATTTTCTCCGCTTCCTCACGGGTATCGAAGACTGGATGCGGCAGAAAAAGCTCGAGTATATCATCAATATGGATAAGAACCTGCTTGCTGCAGCTACGGAAGCCCTAGCCACCGCTCTCGAAACCGCTCACTATGCGGTGATAACCGGGAACGGACAGGCCCAGTCCTGTGCGGAAAAACTCGGAGTGTCCGTCACCGATCTCTCGGTTTAAGCAGCGGGGCGTGCAAACCGCTACGCCAAATCTGTTCACGCGGGCGGTTTATGCAAGGCGCCCGCCTTGCGGCGGGTTCTTTTTCATATATTCATGTTCTTCCCGGACTTCGGCGATTAAATCCTTGAGCTTCCACTCCATATTAGTCGGGGTAGATGAAGAAAAAACGATATTCTGCGGATTCATCCCCAGTTCCTTAGCCGCAGCCTTTGCGGCCCTCATAATTGTAATCATCTGTTCATGGCTAAAGCCATGCATAAAAACGACGGG
>JAIWNU010000107.1 GCA_020216655.1 Treponema sp.
CCAGTACTGCCCTTTTTTCAGATGACCAGCGAAAGCACCGATGCAAAGCTCAAAGCCGCCTATGAACAATATCGCAGGGATCCGCTCCTGGAGTCCCTGATTGCTGAAACCGGGCTTGATCCTACGGCAGCGCTCAGTGCCAAACAGGGCCTTATTGCAGCTCTCACCCATTCCAGCGAAGGTTTCCCAAGAAGGGTTTTTGATCATGCATACGGTAAACAAAACCGAGGGCTTGCACTTCCAGGTGGGCATGGAGAAAACTTCCGGGTCCTCGCACCGGTATACCGGGAACTCCATTCCCAAGGGATCCGCTTTGTGTACCTCGGTAATGTGGATAACTCGGGGTATACCGTAGATCCCCTAGAACTTGCCTATTTTGCCCTCAGGGCCCACACGAAGGGAGCCGAGGCGGCCTTTGAGTTTTCCTGGCGGACCCCGGTGGACGTAAAGGGAGGTATTCTTGTTCAGGAAGCGGAAGGGAGCCTCACGGTTGGAGAAATCGGCCAGAGAATCAAGGCTGATACGGTTAAAGAGGAAGAAGCT
The DNA here is from genome assembly GCA_020216655.1 of Treponema sp. Taxonomy (GTDB): domain Bacteria; phylum Spirochaetota; class Spirochaetia; order Treponematales; family Breznakiellaceae; genus Gracilinema. Next base: position 544 of record JAIWNU010000107.1, read on the forward strand.
CAAGGAGCCCATGTGCTTTTTAATTGCGCTACGGGCCTCTTTAATTTGGATTACCTCGTAAATAACCTGGAGACTATCCCCGACAGGCTCCCTATTAGGGTCTCCGATCAGGACAAGGAGGCGGGAAAATATGCCCAGGCGGAACAGACGACATGGGAAATCCTTGGCTTGATGAAAAATCCAGAAATCATTGCGGTACGGAAAAACCGCCGCTTTATTGCGGCTAAAATGCTCCTGGAAACCTTCTTAGCCAGTCCGCGAGGCGCTCTTATCGATCACTGCCCCGAAGTTGAATCATCCCTTAAAGAAACAAGCAGACTTTTGCGAAAAGGTCTCCAAGATCTTTTAGACCATGAATATGGGTTTGTTTCGGTACAGGGCCGATATGAGCCCCGGCCTGTGGCTGTGCTGAAAGACGAAATTATCAAGAGATTCGGTTCTGCCTAGATTAAACTAAGCGGTGTGTTTTCCACACCGCTTGCGATTTTAAGCCTCTTCTAAAGTAACAGCCTTTACGGCCAAGGGCACAGACCGGGGGGGCGCGCTGGAGCCCCGGACGACCAGTTCAGTGGGGAGCACCACCGAGGCGACTGCCCTCCCCTGTATCATGTCTAAAACGGCCCGCACTGCATAGGATCCCTTTTTAAGCCCCGGCTGACGGATAGTGGTCAAAGCCGGTTCAGTAATGACTGAGAAGGGAACATCATCCATACCGGTAACAGTAATATCCTGAGGAATACTAAGGCCAAGACGCTTACAGGCTACATAAGCGCCAAAAGCCGCAGAATCGCTCATACTGACTATGGCCGTGGGAATTTTATGGCTTAAGAGGGGAAGTAAGGCCTCTTCCGCAGACTCCATGGTTACATCCACAGGAACAACGCGGATATTCGGGCTATGCAGTGAAAGTCCATGGTTCTGCAAGGCCCGTTCAAAACCCGCAAGACGGCGATCCACCGTACGGGATGAATGTTCTTCTGCCGTACCGGGGCAATCACTTTTTAGAGATAGGATGATGATATCCCGGTGCCCCAGCGAGAGAACATAGTTCATCATGGTCTCCGCAGCCACCGTATCATCGATACCCACATTGGTAATTCCCGAATCGGCGTCCCCGTCGATTGTTACAAAGGGCACGTTCCGCTGCCGGATGAGGGCCGCAATATCGGGGGCTGCTTCTACGCCGAGGGAGATAAAACCATCGACCACAGCGTTCCGCACGGCCTGTGAAAGGAAGCCCTTAATGGGGGGCAAAATGGTTAAAAAGAGGTCTTCCTGGTGACACACCGTACCAATACCCCGCAGCACCTCCGAAACATAGGGGTTCCGAAAGGTATCCTGAATTGCCTGGGGCAAAAGTACACCGATAGCCCCAACCCGTTTGCTGGTCATGGTCCGGGCTACCGGATCTGGGACATAGCCTTCCCGTTCAGCAATTTCCATGATGCGTTCATAGGTCGAACGGGCAATTTTAGAGGGATCGTTAAAGGCAAAAGAAACAGCGGTTTTAGAAACCCCCGCCAGTTCCGCAATACGTTTTATTGTTGGTCTCATAGTAGATTCCAGTGTAATTGCATCGGATGATTTTATAAAGGCCTTTTAGCCAATTTCAAAAGTTGGTTACTTTTGAAATTGGCTTTGCGATAGCTTGCGGTTGCATGCTTTTTCATAGTGAATGCGTGCAACCGCTGCGCCAAATCGCGGATTTTATTGAGGTTCTTTCAAAACTCCCTGAGTTTTGAAAGAACTTCCTTTTTTAATAAAAAAAGCACCCCGATGCTTCCCACCGGGGTGCCTGAAAGGCGCCGGACAGAATCGAACTGTCGCATAAAGGTTTTGCAGACCTCTCCCTTACCGCTTGGGTACGGCGCCGTAACGAAAATGAATATATCAAAAAGACTAAGCTTTGTCCAGTGCTGAAGAGCTGTGAACTTTAATCAAGCAAGCCCGTTAAATCAATTCTTGCCATGAGACTGTTCAGATGCACAGGATGCACAGAGGCCAAAGAAATCGAGCCGGTGGCCGCTGATTCGCTGACCGAGCAGGGCCTTCGCCTTTTGTTCCAGTTCGGTCTGAACTGGCAGATCCACATCTTCCACAGCGCCGCAGCGGGTACAGAGCAGGTGATAGTGGGGCCTTGTATCCCCATCAAAACGGTCAAAACCGCTGCCTGAATGGAGTACCTGCAGTTTACCTTGGAACGCAAGTATTTTAAGATTCCGGTATACGGTGCCTAAACTCAGATCAGGCATTTCCGGTTTCAGGGTCTCGTAAATCCATGCTGCGGTAGGATGGCTTTTAGTGCTGCAGAGGAGCGACATGATACGATCCCGCTGACGGGACCGCTTGAATCTGGTCATAAGTCTTTCTCCGTAAAAAGATTATCCAGGGGCATACGGATTTTTTCCCGCACCGGTTCATCCCGATACCCCAAAGGCAATAACAGCGAAATACGCCAGTCACTTCGCGGAAGCTCTAGAATTGAAAGCACAGCTTCTTCGTTATAACCCTCAATGGCGCAGGAGTCAATCCCAAGGCTGGCTGCCATGGTCATCATATGCGTGGCTGCGATATAGCCCTGGGCACGGGCCCAGGATTCTATGGTACCGCTTTTCACAAGAAAATCCCAATAACCTCGGTATTCATCAATAAAAACCGCATAGCCTCCAGGGAAACGTTCTGAACGGGATCGAACAAAGTCCGATTCAGGGTGATAGGATGATGCAGTTCTGACGGCGATGCTTATAAGGGCTGCGGCGGTTCTGATGTTTTCCTGGGCAAAGCAGGCATCGTAAAAACGATCCAGGGTCTTCTGGCTGCGGGACACAAAGAAATGCCAATGCTCAAGGCCAAAGGAGGACGGTGCAAGCCGGCCCGCTTCTAGAATCAGACGCAGATCCTGTTCGGGGATTTTCTTTTTTGGGTCAAATCGCTTGCACGCATAGCGCCGCTCCATTGCTGCAAGCAGGGCCTGCGCTTCATAGGATATGTTGATTTCTGTCATTGGGCAAATTCCAGGGCAACTTGAAACATGTTATGCAAGCTCGTCTGCCGTTCCTGGCTCGACATTTCCTTGCGGCTCACATTGGAATCGGAACAGGTGAGAATCGTCAGCGCCTTTTTGTGCAAATACGCCGCATTGCAGTACAGGGCATAGCATTCCATATCGGTAGCAGCACAACCCATGCGGGCCCATTTTTTCCAGCCCTCTTCTCCCTGGGCGTTGTAGAGGGAAAATATATCCGAAGAAAGTATGTTTCCTACCCAGAATGGAATGTTGAGACGCCGGGCGGCGGCCACCGCCGTTTCCAGCAGCCCGTAATCTGCACAGGGGGCAAAGGTGCCGCCCAGATTATATTGGGCAGCGTAATTTGAATCCGTAGAGGCTGACTGGGCGAATACCAGGTCTCCCACTTCCACGTCAGGGGTAAGGCCGCCGCAGGTTCCAATACGGATTATCCGTTCCACACCATAGTGGGAAAAGAGCTCATAGGAATAGATACCCATGGAAGGGCCTCCCATGCCGGACCCCATGATCGAAATGAGCTTTCCCTTATAGGTGCCCGTAAAACCCAGCATGCCCCGGACCTGATTGAACTGCACCACATCGGATAGATACGTCTGGGCCACATGTTGGGCCCGCAGCGGATCCCCAGGCATCAGCACTGTAGGTGCAATCTGTCCCGGCAGGGCGCTGTTGTGGGGGGTTCCCCGGTCTGGTGAGTAAATGTGCATATGGTGCTCCATAAACGAGTTCTCCTTTAGCTCCGGCCCTTATCATAGGGCTGACCGACAGCCCGGGGCGCATATTCCTTGCCGCTAAAAATAACCAGGGTTATCAGGGTAATGAGATAAGGCATGACACTGAAAAACTCGCTGGGTAAAAAGCGCAGCGAGGGGATATTAACCATGTAAATCGCCAGGGCTACTGATGTGCCAAAAAGAAGGGAAGATCCCAGCACCCCCTTGGGAAGCCAGCGTCCAAAAGAAACGGCGGCAAGGGCAATAAAGCCCGCCCCGTTAATGGTATAGACCGTATATTGGATTGTCTGGGTCAGAACGAGACTGCCTCCTGCAAGGCCTGCTAAGGCTCCGGACAGGATGACCGCAATATAGCGGGTCCCTTCCACATTGATGCCCGCCGAGGCGGCAGCCTGAGGATGTTCACCGCAGGCCCGGAGTCGTAATCCAAAGGGCCGCTTGTACAGCATATACCAGGCGAGTATGAGCACCGCCAGGGCAATCCAGGCGGTGGGGTATATGCCGCCCCAGCCCGGAAGCATGCCGAGCCTAAAGGGTTCGGTCCGTTCCTGTCTGAAAATAATCTGGCACAGAAAGACCGTAATTCCTGTTGAGAGAAGGTTTATACCCGTGCCGGATACAATCTGGTCCGCCCTGAGGGTAATGGATGCAAAGGCATGAATAATCGAAAAAAGAGCCCCGGCAAGCGTCGCGAGGACTAAGGCGAGAGGAATGGAAAACGGGAAACTCTGTTCTAAAAGCACATGGGTCGTGGCGGCCGCAAAGGCTCCGATACCCATGAGGCCTTCCAGGGCAATGTTTGCCACCCCGGAACGTTCGCTGATAAGCCCGCCCACCGCTGCGATCAGGATGGGGGAAACAATCATCAATATGGATGGAAGCATTTGTATCAGTACATTCATTCGATTACCCTTCCTTTCCGAGCCTGCTCTTTCATGCGCCATTCCATGAGCATCCTAAAGCCTGCCCGTAAAGATATAAAGACGACCACAAGGCCCATAATGATGGCCGTAATTTCTTTGGGAATCTGCCGGGACTGCATGAGGGGCTGGGCAGACTTGAGCATACCAAAGAGGAGTCCCGACAGGGCGGTTCCCCAGGCGGTGCTGTTGCCAACCAGGGCAACCGCGATACCGTCAAAGCCGTAACCGTCTAGTCCGCCGAGTACCCGGCCATAGGTAAAGGAACCCAGGGCAACTACCGCACCGGCAAGACCCGCAAAGGCCCCTGATATGGCCATGGCGGTGGTAATGCTGGCGTTTACATTGATGCCCGCATAGCGGGCGGCTTCTTTATTGAGGCCCGTGGCGCGGAGTGAAAAACCAAGCCGGGTTTTTCCGATTACGATCCAAAAGAAAATGATCGAAATAAGGGCAAGGTAAAAACCGTAGTTCAGACGGGAACCGTTGGTGAGCTGTTCCAGCAGCGGGCTTGCAAGCCGGGCAGTCTGGGGATAGGTAGGAGTCCGGTAAGTATTTGCCCCCGGAATCATCATAGTGAGGACCCGGGACGTAAAATAGGCCACATAGTTTAACATGATGGTGGCCACCACTTCGGACACGCTGTATTTTGCCTTAAGGATCCCCACAATGCCGCCCCAGAGGGCTCCAATCGCTATGGCGGCCAGGATCGCCAGCATCCAATGTATAAAGGGTATCTGGGGACCGAAAATGGCTACAAACTGGGCTGCCGTAAGGCCTGCCACATATTGTCCTTCGGCGCCGATATTAAAGAGGCCGGTGCGGCCCGCAAAGGCTACCGAAAGCCCGCAGAGAATTAAGGGCAGGGACATGACAAGCCATTCACCGATATACCGGGCATTCCAGGTTCCCCGGCCGAGATCCCAGCCAGTAAGAACTTGGGTAATGGCTGAATACATGCCCGAAGGATTTCTTCCTACAAGCATGACCAAAAACGTTCCGACTAAAAATCCCAGAAGGACGACCACGATAGAAACCATGGCCTCCGAACGGGTGATAACATCGAGTATCCGATCAGCAATATTCGATTTTCTGGCGCTACGCATGGGCGCCTCCTTCCATCGCGACTCCTGCCATCATGGCGCCGATATGACGCTCCTCCGCATCTTCAGCGTTAACAATGCCGACCACTTCTCCCTTGGAGAGGGCCGCAATCCGGTCGCAGAGATTTAATACTTCGTCCAGTTCAAAGGACACGAGGAGTATGGCCCGCCCCTTGTCTCGTTCTTCCACAATACGGTGGTGTATATATTCTATGGCGCCCACATCGAGTCCCCGGGTTGGCTGGGCTACGATGAGCAGTTCCGGCGACAGGTCGATTTCTCGGGCTATGACCGCCTTTTGCTGGTTACCCCCCGACATGGACTTGGCAGGTGTGGCTGCACCGCTGCCGGCGCGAATGTCAAATTCAGTGATGAGCCGCTGTGCATGTTCGCGGATCGCATCGAACTGCAAAAAGCCCCACCGGTTGGAAAAGGGGGCACGGCGAAAACTTTTAATGATGAGGTTTTCATCAATACGGAAATCGAGTACGAGTCCATGTTTATGCCGGTCCTCAGGCACAAGGCCGACACCGCTTTCTATCCGATCCCGTATACGGCTGTGGCTGATATCCTTGCCTTTCAGGAGCACCCGGCCTGATTTAACCGGCAGCAGCCCCGCAATGGCTGCCACGAGCTCCGACTGGCCGTTTCCATCTACGCCGGCTATACCGACAATTTCGCCGGAACGGACTTCGAGGTTGAGAGAGCGAACCGCGGGAACACCTTTAGGCCCCATGACCGTAAGGTTTTCTAGTTTTAATACCACCTGTCCAATACGGGGCGGCTGTTTATCAATCTTAAAGCTCACCGTTCGGCCTACCATCATTTCGGCGAGCTGGGTTTCGCTTGTTTCTTTTATATCTACAGTGCCGATGTATTTCCCCCGCCTGAGTACGGTGCAGCGGTCGGCGGCAGCCTTTATTTCCTTGAGCTTATGGGTGATGAATACGATGGTTTTCCCTTCGGCTTTGAGCCGCTTAAGGATTTCGATAAGTTCGTCGATTTCCTGGGGGGTAAGCACCGCGGTGGGCTCGTCAAAAATCAGAATGTCCGCATCGCGGTAGAGGATTTTAAGGATTTCCACCCTTTGCTGCATGCCAACCGTAATGGACTCTATGCGGGAACGGGGATCGACCGCAAGGCCGTACTGGTCCGAAAGTTCCTGCACCCGTTTTTCCGCTCGCCTGACATCCAGGTTGCCAAGCCGGTTGCGGCTTTCCAGCCCGAGGACTATGTTTTCGGTGACCGTAAAATTGTGAACCAGTTTAAAATGTTGATGAACCATACCGATTTTTAAGGCCGTGGCATCGTTCGGGTTGCGAATTCTGACGTCCTTACCCCGTATTTTAATATGCCCGCTGTCCGCCTCATACAGGCCAAACAGTATGGACATGAGGGTAGATTTGCCTGCACCATTTTCACCCAGGAGGGCATGGATTTCTCCCTGGGCGACCTGAAAATGAACATGGTCATTGGCGATAACCCCGGGAAAAATCTTGGTGATATCGGTCATTTCTATTGCAAAGTTTTCCATATGGGACCTCATCCACCACTATACCGTGAAATGCTTAAAAAAGCAAAAAGCCGGCGTCTTACCGGACGCACCCGGCATTGGGTACAACCAGTAAAACGCCGGCCCTCGGGGCGCTGCGGAGCCGTCCCTGGATAGGGGAACCGGAACTGCAGCATCAACCCATGCCTATTGGCTTATGCTTATTGAGAGTCCTTGGCTTGCAGATTGGTGGGGAAGCCAGGGAGCTTTTTAGCATCCGCATAGGTAGCGGCAACCTTGACTTCACCAGCTACAATCTTTGCCCTGACAGCTTCGACCTGGCTTACAATATCCGCACCGAGGTCGGGATTCTTGGTGGAGAAGCCTACACCGCCAGCCTTGGTATCCAGGACAACCACGCTGCCCTTGAAAGCGCCGCTCTTAACAGTTTCGAGCCCGTACTTGGTGGCGGTCTCAACCCGCTTGAGCATGGAGGTAAGGACTGCGGACTTGCCTTCCGCATAGAGGCCGTCTTCGTACTGGTCAGAGTCTACACCAATGGCCCATACATTCTTTCCCTGAGACCGATATTCTTTAGCCTGTGCAATGGTGCCGTTTCCGGTACCACCAGCGGCGGAGAAGATTGCATAAACACCGGAATCATACCAGTTCTTTGCCTGAGCTTTAGCCAATTCGGGCTTACCCCAGTCATTGGCATAATAGTCCACAATCTGGGCGTCGGGCAGCACCGACTTGATACCCTGGACATAGCCAACTTCGAACTTGGTAATAACCGGGCCAGGAATACCGCCGATAAAGCCGAACTTGGGATTCTTAATGCCATCAGCCTTGGCTTTGAGGGCCGCGGCTACACCAACCAGGTAGGAACCTTCATGCTCGGAGAAGGTAACCTGCATAACATTGGGAGCGTTAACCCAGTCCACATCGACAATCATGTATTTCTGATTTGGATATTTGGGGGCAACCTCGCCAAGAGCATCGGCCCAGGTAAAGCCGGTTACGACGATAAGATCATACTTTTCGTCCGAGGCTTGCTTGAGGTTGGGGATATAGAGGTCCTGGGTTTGGGCGGTAACCACATCGTAGGCCTTGCCCTTCTGGGTCTGCTTGTCCCAGGTATCGCCGTAGAATTCAAGGATACCCCGCCATGCAGCGGCATTAAAAGACTTGTCATCGATGCCGGTAGCATCGGTCAAGAGACGAACGGTAACCGCAGGCTTTTCCGCGCTAGCAGCGGGAGCAGCTTTCTTGGCATTGCAGCCGAAAAAAGTTACGGCGGCTACGGCTACGAGAGCAACGATTGAAAATTTCTTCATTCTGGTTTCCTCCTGATTGAAGTACTGTAACCATAGTAAGCTTTCCTTGAAAGGTCAAGGCAGAGTGCGTGCTGGGTTAACGAACACTGTTGCGAAACTTTTGCTGTACCCTTTGCATGCGGCTGGGACGGCTCCTAGACCATAAGCGGGCGGGCGGTATAGAATGGAGCACCATGTATAAAACGGGACTGACGGTTGGCAAATTCGCTCCCCTGCACCGGGGGCATCAGCATCTTATAGAAACAGCCCTTGCAGAAACCGAACACCTTATTGTGGTGGTTTACCAAGCGAAAAGCGTAACCCCCATTCCCTTAGAGGTGAGAGCAGGCTGGATCAGAACGCTATATCCTCAGGCAGAAGTTTTAGAAGCCCCGGATGCCCCGGAAATTTCTGGCAACAGCCCAGAAATCCGCAAAATCCACGAAGAATTTCTCCGGTCATTTATGGCGGGCAGAAAAATTGATGTGTTTTTTTCAAGCGAAGCCTATGGAGACTGGGCAGCCAAGGTATTGCACTGCGATCACCGGGTGGTAGACCGGGAACGGATTCGGGTTCCGATTTCAGCCACCGACATTCGGGCAAACCGGGAAGCCTATTCCCATTTCCTTGATCCGATTGTACTTGCGGATTTAGAAAAATACGGCGATACGGTGAGGACGTTCTGATATTTGAAAGAGGCTCACCTTATAGTTCTTTTGGATAGCGCCAAAGTTCGCCGCTTCTGCTCCGCAGCAAATACCAAGTTTGACCTGCTGCATCGGTTTCTTCGCCTTCAATAATCCCGGGATGCAGGTGTACCTTGCCTCCGCCGCCGGGGAGATCCACCGCAAAAACCGGAAGTCC
>JAIWNU010000108.1 GCA_020216655.1 Treponema sp.
CAAGCCGGAAATAAGGTTTGTGAGTTCCTTATAGATGAACAAGGCCCGCTCAAGGTTTACCCTGAAATGGCTGGTTCCCGGGGCTAGATCTCCCTGAAAAAGATAATAGGGAGTGGCCCCAAGATTAAGCAGTTCCCGGAAAAGCTCTGCCAGTACCGGGGCGGAATCGTTCACCCCCCGCAGCAGCACCGTTTGAGTATGGACAGGGATACCCGATTCGATCAAGCAGCTCAGGGCAGCGCGGACATCCTGGGCCAATTCTTGGGGATGATTGACATGGAGTATCAGTCGCAGGGGCCGAAAAGCGCGGAACAGGCTTACCAAGCCGCCGGAGATTCGTTCTGGCGCCATGATGGGCATACGGCTTCCCATACGGAGCAAAATGCCGGGCATTGCAGACCGGAGGGCTGTAAAAAGTCGTTCCAGTTTTTCATCGCTCCCCATAAGGGGGTCTCCCCCAGAAACCAGGACTTCCCGAACTTCCGGGTGAGAAGCCAGATAGGCCTGTATGGGTTTAAGTTCCTCATCGGTAATAAAGCCCTGCAGGGTCGATGTCCAGGACCGGCGAAAACAATGGCGGCAATAACCGGCGCAGGTACCGTTGGCCAAAAGCAGTACCCGGTCATGGTACTGGTGTACAAGCCGGGGAGCGACACGGTAGCGGGCTTCGCCCAGGGGATCATCGAGCTCATAGGGCAAAATGCGGCCTTCTTCAGGGCTTGGGAAAAACTGCCTGCGGATTTCGGGGGCAATACCAGCTGCACAGGCCAGGTTCGCATAAAAGGGAGTCACCGCAAAGGGAAGTATTCCTTTTGCTTTAAGACTCTCCACAAAGGCCGTTTCTTCCGCGGTAACCGTCGCGGCTAGTTCCGGAGGAAGATCGTTAATACGGGTGAGAAGCTTCATATGAGGTGATTCATCCGTTCCCGTTTGGTTTTAAGGTATTCTTCATCGTAGGGGTTCGGTGGAATTACGATGGGTATCCGGTCCACCACTTGCACCCCTTCCCGCTTCAGTTTTTCGATCTTGTCGGGATTGTTGGTCATGAGGGCCACCGATTTGATACCCAAGAGTTCAATGATTTTAGCGGACACCGAATATTCCCGGCCTTCGTCGGGGTAGCCCAGATACAGGTTCGCTTCCACCGTATCAAGGCCCAGGTCCTGGAGCTGGTAGGCCTTTATTTTGTTCAGGAGTCCTATACCCCGCCCTTCCTGTTTCATATAGATGACCGCGCCGAATTCCTGGCCGTTAATGTAAGAAAGGGCTGCTTCGAGCTGGTCCCGGCAGTCGCAGCGAAGGCTTCCGAGGACGTCTCCCGTATGACACTGGGAATGGACCCGGAGGGGAACCCGCTCTTTGCCTTCCACTGTTCCTTTAACAATAGCGGTATGTTCTTTGTCGTTTTTTGCGTCGTAAAAACCGTATATTGTAAAATGACCAAAACGGGTCGGCAGGTCTGCGTGGGCCACAAGTTCCACACAGCAGGGGCCCGCATCTTCACAATAGGTGTTGCGGCCCCGGCAATAATGTTCTTCCAATATAAAATCCGGTTTTCCAGTGAGTTTTTTTTCGAGCTCTTCCCGGCTGACCGCCTTTTCACAGGGCTTTTCCAGGTTGATAGCATCCATAGCTGACTCCTTCATCCTGCTGCTGTGCCTAAGGCCTGGCGGTTCAACCGGAGGTTCAAGCAAAAGCAACAGAGCTTCGCCTGAACCTTAATATACTAAAACTTGTGGGTATAGGAAAGTGCAATGCGGTTAAAGTACCAGTAGGGGGCTTCGTATTCCCGGGTCTCAAAGGATCGGTTCCGGGTCGTAGCATCGGTATAATCCCGGGCCATTTTGAACTGGACGAGCATAAGGAGGCTGTCATTTTTACCAAGCTGGAAATTGGTAAGGCTACCGAGCTGCCAGAACCGGAAATCCGATCCCCATCCGCCAGAGGCCATGGTGCTGTAATCCCGAACATCGCCGATCCATTCCTCGCTTTCCGCCATAAAACCGACGAAATTAACCATCAGGGGCATCTGGTAACCGAGAATATAGGTGCCGTAGAATTTGGCGCCGTTAAAGTTTTCCCCCGCATCGGCTTCGTACAGCCAGGCTTTTCCGCTAGCTGCGCCGGTATAGGCTTTGTACTCCATCTTGCCAACAGTCTGAACCACCACATGGTTCCATTCTCCCGGCATAAGGGCAGCAAGATCAAACTGGAAGGTTCCAGAACCCCAGACTCGCCAGACAAGACCACCAAAGGGGGTAAGTTCAATATCAGAATCGTTGCTTGCGGGATTTAAGCCCAGCCCCTGGAAGGGTCCCGCGGTCCAGCCCGTACCGAGAGCGGCGCCTCCGGTAAACACGAAAAATGCAATGGGCGTTAGGGAGACCTGTCCGACTGCGTTGATGGAAACGGGAGAGAGTTCCAAGGTTGCCTTGCCGCTCAAGTTGTTATCCTTCATAAGCCCTGAGCCTGCGAGGAAGGGCATGGAATCGCTATAGGAAAAGGCAACCTTGGCTTCGGCGCCGCCCCAGGTGGAGCCCAGGGTTCTGAGCGCTCCCGGCGCGTCCTGGCCTTCCAGGGGCGTGTAGGTTATGGGGGCAAAACCACTTGCCTGATAACCTGCCAGGTTGGGGATGTAGTAAGCTGCCAGGAAATTCATGGAAAGCTCACCGGCGTTTACCTGGGCGAGCAGTCCCACCGCTGCCAACACACTGAATAGTACTCGTTTCATAGAAATCCTCCTCTCATATAATTTTTTACCGCTCTGCCATCATCAGGGTGGCCATAACCTTGGCATCCCCGATGATGTTTTCTATGAGGGCATATTCATTAGGTTGATGAGCACTTTCATGGAGCCTGCCCCAGACAACCGAGTCTATGCCGATGTTCCGCAGGAAAGCGCCGACGGTTCCGCCGCCGATACCAATAGGCCGGGTCTCCACCCCGTAGACCCGTTTAACCGCCTGTGATAGGAAGCGCACCAGGGGAGCATCCGCACTGGTCGCTTTGGATTCTACCCGCTGGAGTATTTCGTAGCTTATCTGGACATGGCGCTTCGCAGCCACTTCGTTCATAATTCGTTCTACTTCAGCCAGGACATCCTTGAGCGGATACTGGGGCAGGACCCGCATATCCATATAAAAGACATCGTCCCCGGGTATAGTATTCACATTGGGCACATTGGCTTCGTGCTTTGTCGGTTCAAAGGTGGAATAGTCCGGATCAAAGAGGCTGTCCCGGGCGGCAAAACGCCGGGGAAGCTCGTCGTGGAGCCGCACCGCTAGTTCGCAGGCCGCCAGGTGGGCATTGGCGCCCTGATCTGGCCGGGACCCATGACACTGTTTGCCGGCGGTTTTAAGTTTGAGCCAGAGCAGGTTCTTTTCAGCCACCTCGATGGTTTCGCCCTTTTCGTCGCCCCCATCGGGAATAACGACCATATCATCACTCCGGAACAGGTTCAGGTTTGCCAGGAGCCACTGAATGCCGTACTCGCTTCCCATTTCCTCGTCCGCTACAAAAAGGAGCTTGACCGTATGGGGGGGCTTTATTCCCTGCTGAACCAAGGCCAAGGCTGCCAGCACGGAAGAGGTCAGCCCCTGCTGGTTGTCTTCAACACCGCGGCCAATGAGGCGGCCATCTTTTACAACAACCTGCCAGGGGTCGCTCTGCCAGAGGGAAAGCTCACCCGGAGGTACCACGTCGGTATGGCTCATGATCCAAAGCCGCTTGGTATCGCTGGCCCCCGGGATGGTCGCGATAAGATTGGGCCTCACTCCGCCCTTGGCTCGGCTATCCGGCGCGTCGTGCCGTTCAAGCTGGGTAATGCCGTGGGCTATAAGCCAGGCTTGGAGGGCTTCTACTTTTTCAAGTTCCCCTTCCCCGCCAGAATCGGGAGATATGGCAGGATGCTTGCAAAGCTCAGTCTCCAGTTCTATCAAGGTATTAGTACTGGATTCGATATACGAATAAATTTTTTCCATCTTTGGGTCCCTTTATATTCTTATTTTTAGAGGCCAGCTTTTTTCCGGTAGACTTCCCAGCTGGTACGGACCAGGGTATCCACATCGGAATACCGGGCGGTCCAGCCGAGAAGTTCCTTGGCAAGCTGAGCCGAAGCGGTCAGTTTTGCCGGATCTCCAGGCCTGCGGCCAACGATTTTAGCCGGAATGGGCCGGCCGGTAATCTTCCTGGCCGCATCGATAATCTGGAGGACCGAAAGACCGCTTTCGCTTCCCAGGTTCACCGTAAGGCTCTGGTTATGTTTAACAAGGTAATCCATGGCTGCCACATGGCCGACTGCCAGGTCGTTGACATGGATGTAATCCCGCACCCCCGTGCCGTCGATGGTGTCATAGTCGTTGCCGAAGACCTGTACTTCGCTCCGCATGCCCGCAGCGGCTTCCATAACCACAGGGAGCAGGTTGGCCGGGTTCCGCTCAAGACCGGTAATGCGGCCTTTTACATCGTAGCCCGCAGCGTTAAAGTACCGGAGGGCGGCAAATTTTATTCCCTTAAGCTTGTCGTACCACTTGAGGAACCGCTCGATTTCCAGCTTCGTAAAGCCATAGTAGTTTTCCGGCTCCGTAGGATGGTTTTCATCAATTGGAAGATATTTGGGTTCTCCATAGGTTGCAGCGGAGGAGGAAAACACCACATATTTAATGCCCGCTGCGCAGGCTCCATTCAGTATGTTGATGGTGCCGCTTATATTGTTCACCGAATATTTTTCCGGCTTGAGCATAGATTCTCCGGCTGCCTTAAAGGCTGCCAGATGGATGAGGGCATCGAAACCTTGGGCCATAACCCGTTCCAGAGCCGGGGCATCCATAATATCACCCTTAATGAAGGTTTCTTCGGGGAATAGGTTTTCCTCGAGCCCGCTGGAAAGATTGTCTAAGACCGTAACCTGGTGTCCCTGGTCCAGAAATTCCCGACATACATGGCTGCCGATATAACCAGCCCCGCCAATTACCAGAATTTTCATGTGCTACTCCTCTCTACTTCTAAGCCTGTCGAACTGTCTCCAGTTCCTGGGCAATCTGTTCCCATTGGTTTGTAAGTTCATCAATCTTTTGTAGTATACCATTAAGCTGGCTCTGAACATCCCGTACTTTTGTACCATCTGAATAGACTTCGGGCCTTGCAAGGTCCGCTTCCAGACGGGCCTTTTCGGTTTCCGCCTCTTCTAAGCTGGCAAGCAGCTCCGCCTCTTGCCGTTCGAGGCGCCGGATTTGGGCCTGGCGCTGTTTTTCTAGTTCACGGTACACGGCTGCGCTGCGCGCAGCTTGCGCACTCTGTGTGGCTTGCGCGCTTCGCGCAGCTTGTGCACTCTGTACGGCTTGCGCACTCTGTGACACACCAAATCCCTCGAGGGTCCGGGATGTAGAGCGGGAGCCTTGGCCAGAAGCCGGGGCTTCGGTCTTGCCATCCGCTTCTACAGCAAGCCGCTCAAGGTAATATGCATAGTTTCCGTAAAAGAGCCGGGGCCGCCCCTGGTTCAATTCCAGCGTTTTGGTGGAAAGGGCCTCCATAAATGCCCGGTCGTGGGATACGAAGACGACGGTCCCCGGATAGGCCTTAAGGGCATCTAAAAGGACATCCTTGGAGTGGAGGTCCAAGTGGTTGGTTGGCTCATCCAGAACCAGGAGGTTGACCGGATGCAAAAGCAGCCTCAGCAGGGCAAGCCTGCTTTTTTCGCCGCCGGACAGCACCGAAAGGGCTTTATACACATCGTCGCCCCGGAAAAGGAAGGCGCCGAGCATGTCCCGCAGTTTAGGTATCAGTTCCAGGGGAGCCTCGGCTTCCAGAGTTTCCAGTACCGACTGGGAGCCTGTCATGGTTTCCGCCACATCCTGGGAGAAATAGCCAACGGAAACGCCTGAGCCGAGGCTCAGCTGGCCCTCGTACTCAGGGTCGATGCCGGCCAGGATACGGAGCAGGGTTGATTTGCCGGCCCCATTCCGGCCGACCACAAGGAGTTTTTCTCCCGCCTCCACCACTAGATCGACGCCGTACAGTGCCTGGCGGCTGCCGTATTTTTTACCCAGGCCTTGCAGGGTCAGCACAAGCCGGCCGGAATGGGGCGGCGGCGGAAACGAAAAGTGTATCTTTTTAAGCGACTCGGGTATCTCGATCCGCTCCATTTTTTCAAGCCGTTTGACCCTGTCCTGCACCATGGCAGCCTTGGAAGCGTTGTACCGGAACCGGCGGATAAAGTCTTCGGTTTTGGCAATCTCTTCCTGCTGGGCTTCGTAGCGGGCAAGGAGGCCTTCCAGTTCTACCTTCCGAATCCGTTCATAGTTGCTAAAGTTTCCCGCATAACGCTTCAGGGAGCCCTGAAAAAGTTCATATACTTCGTTCACCGTTACATCAAGAAAATAGCGGTCATGGGACACGAGGAGATACCCGCCCTTAAAATCCTGGAGCCAGGATTCGAGCCAGGACCGGGCTTCGATATCCAGATAGTTGGTTGGTTCGTCCAGGAGCAGAATGTCTGGCGCCTCCAACAAAACCTTGGCCAGGGCGATACGCATCTGCCAGCCCCCGGAAAATTCATCAACAGGCCTATCCAGATCGGTTTCGGAAAAACCAAGACCGGTAAGCACCATGGCAATCCGCTGGGATCGCTGGTAGTATCCGGAATTCTCTATCGTTTCGTGAAGGCGATGATGTTCCTCAAGGAGCTGGGCGGTTTGCTTGGTATCACTTTTAGACTGCTCTAGTTGGGCTCCAAGTTCGTCCATTCGTGCTATGAGTTTCTGAATGCCAATAAAGGCGGTCTCGGCCTCTTCCCGCAGGGTTTTGCCTGAGTGCACAATGCCAGACTGGGGAAGATAGGATAGGCGGCAGCCCCGCTGTACGGCCCGATCCCCAGAGTCCGGATGTATCTGGCCGGCGATTACCTTCATCAAGGTAGATTTCCCCGACCCATTGGCTCCTGCCAGAGCGGCGCGGCTGCCTGCGGCCAGATTCAGGGAGACATCCTTAAGGATATCCCGGTCGCCAAAGGCAAGGGAGACCCGGGTAAATTGTACAAATGCCATGGTTTACTGCTCCGCTGCAGGGAAGTATAGGATGATGGGCGATGGTGAGCGCTGAAGCACCGAAACTCCTGAAAGGGATGCGGGGGGCAGATATTCCAGGCGCAGGCCCCGGGGCTCAACCTTGTATAAGAAATTAACCGCCACTGGAGCTTTTGTGTCACCGCTTGCAGGGTTAAAGTAGAGTGTCAGGGCGCCGTCATAGGTAGTACGTATACTTTCCCGGATAAAGAGCCGCAGGGCTACGGTACCAGAGGTCCCGGCTGTGATGGGAATAATCCGCGGTACAAGAAGGTCAAAACCTTCCCAGGTAAAGGTGCCATCCTCCGATAAAACGAGCTGGCCATAGTTTTCGCTGTGGAACCGCGGTCCCTGTTCGCAAATGGTCTGGAGCAATTTAAGCCGCCGCTCCTGCTCCTGGGCAATGAGGTCGCCCACCGGCTGAGGAAGGGTAACGAACAAAGTGGTCCGCAGTCCTCCGGTCTGGCTTCCAGCCTGCCCCGTGGAGGTCTGCCCCGCAGCAGTCTGGTTTGCAGAGCCCTGGCCCGTGAGGGGCTGGTATTGAACCGCCAGCAGGTTTTCATTCCTGAGGGTTACAATGAGCGGAGTGCCTTCGAAACGCCAGCTTTGGGTATCTACCTTTGTGATAGAAGTGTAACTGTAGGTCTTATCAAAATCGGGAAGAGAAAGCCGAATAACTCCGGTGTCCGGATTGGGGAAAAAGCCGTACTGGTCTGTGAAATTGTCCAAATCAATCATCTGGGCATCGACCATGTCTTTATACCAATCGGGATACCAGATTTTACTGACCACAGTTTCCAGCGCGGGATCTTCCGCTGGTTGAGCAGTATTCCCCTGGGCAACCGCAACGGCCTTTCCCGCTTCTATTTCAAAAATCCTCAGCCGGTAGGAAAAGCAGTATCCCACCGTGCCGTCGTCGGTGAGCACCTGGAGCCAGTCTCCGGGGAGGGGGGTTGAGCCGCTCATGGCAGGGTTCCCCTGGGCCTTGGCAAGAATTTTAATTACCTGTCCCTGCCTGAGGCGGTACACCCGGCGGGCTCCATTATCTGGTTCGGCACGGACCGGGAGCCCATCCTGCAGGGTTTCGGCATAAAGGCTGGCATAAGCGGCAAATTGCTTTGCAAACGCGGAAGCCTTGGTTTTGCTTGTAAAAAACTGTATTTGCCAGAGGGGCACTTCTGTCTTATCAATAATCGGATCGCCTTTTTTTTCGGGCTTTAATTGATATTCTTTTGGAATTCCAATGACATACACAGAATCGATATTGGATTTTATATAGACAGGGACGAGGGTACCCGATGGTATGGACGGATTTTCCACATTCCACAAAAGGACACCCCATCCTGCAAGTCGTGAACAGGAGCCAAGGATAGATAAAAAGAGGGTGAGTATAAAGAGTCCCCCAATCAACCAACTTGGTTTTTCCCGGCTTATGATATACATACTTGTCACTACCTTTATCTTGTTATGGGGGCCGGCTAAAATATTCTCATTTTAAGCCGTTCCCGATTATACATCGCCAACGCGATTAATTATGCAGCAAACGGTTTGCCGCCCAGGTACATACTAGCAGACGAAAGCGGTCATGGGCAACAAGGTCGTCTTCCAGTATAGCCTGGGAAAAAAGATATACCGCCATATCCTTTGTATCACCGAGATAGGTGAGTATCCAACGGGAAAGGGGCTGTCCATCATATTCATTGGTAAAGCGTCCTGCCGCTTCTTTTAATTCTTTAATAGCGGTCTTTATTTTTTGGGTATATCTGCTGCGTTTTTTGCTGGCAATGCTTTCAGTGATTTCTTCTATTTCGTCTTGAGCAAGCGCATTTGCCAGGGCAGGATCTTCCCGGTACTGGACCAGGAGCGGATAAAAACGTTCCATAATGCCGATAATGCCTGCTATGGATAGGACAACCTCATCCCGAAGATAGGGGGGAGGATTTTCCTCCCGCAGCAGATCTAATAAAACCTGGATTGATTCGGAAGCGCCAAAGGTCTCCAAAGCTGAGGCCCCCATGATACGGATTCGGGGGTTTTTATTTGTTTTGATGAACTCCTCTATTTTGACCCGGGATTCGGTATCTCCGAGCCGGGCCAGGGCAAGCATGGCTTCTCCGACCAGCATGTAGTCTTCTGCGGTAAAAAGGGTTCTCAATAGCGGGATGGCTCGGCGTACGCCATGGTTTCCGAGAATACGGCAGGAAATATAGGCAGTAGTATAGGGGTTGTTCTGAACATCCTCCAAAAGGGCATCCTCTGCCTCGGAGTTCAGGGTTTCCAGGGCCTCAATGGCCCGAAGCGCCTCGATACGAACCGAAAGCCGGGGTGACCTGAGCCGGTCTAAAAGCTCTGTCAGTGCTACCGTACTGGGCATATCGTGCAGGGCTTCCAGCACTTCATGTTCTTCCTGGACACTGCGGGATTTTTCGAGCCGTTCAAGCAGCGTCAGGGCCCGCAGATCCCGGAACGAAAAAATCACCCCCAGGGCACCCCGCAAGGGGAGCGCTCCGAGACGGATCAGTTTGCGCTGCCAGAACAGTACCACCAGCAGTAACAAGGTAAGGCTCGCAAAAAGAATCCGAAAGGCGAGCACCGGCGCTATCCCCGCATCAACCAGGGAGTCCAAAAAAAGCCCTGCCGCAAAGGAACCCGCCGCACCGGCGATACCATACACGATATAGTAAAGGATCCCCAGGTCGAGCATGTCCGTGGGGCGGATAAGCCCAAAAAAATAGGTCTGGGCCACCCCCTCGGTACCGGCAAAGGCAAAGTTGACCACAAAAAACAATAGGGCCAAAAAGAGCGGTATTGCCCATGGATGGGATGAACCTACAAAGGGAGACAAGAGGGCTGGCAGAAGGCCAATGACAGCGGCGAAGGTATAGGTAATATAGAGCGGTTTTGCACCGACCCGGTCCACAAGAAGCCGGGTGAGCAGGCCAATCGCAAGAGCCCCCAGACTGCCAAAAACCGAATAGAGGGAGACCATGCCATCTCCCTGATGGTAGACGCTCCTGCTGTAAACCACAATAAAGGCCCGGGACACGGATGATATGAGGCTGAGGGCTAAAAAAATGATGATAAACCGACGAAAGGGGGCACGGCGCAGGGCCCGGCGGACCACCGCAAAAAATTCTTCCCGTTTACCCTCCTCTTCTGCCGGAGGTTCAGGTATCCGGTACAGCATCAGGCTGCCGATAACACCTGAAATAATACCAATAGACATGAGGATGGCGTAGATCATAAGAGGGGGCTTACGGCCTAAAAGCAGGGCAATACCAAGGCTCGTAAACATGGAAACCGCACTGGCAAT
>JAIWNU010000109.1 GCA_020216655.1 Treponema sp.
ATCTTCGCCGTGCAGAAACTCAACGAAGGCTGGGACGTGCTGAACCTGTTCGATATTGTCCGCTGTTACGAAGCGCGCGACACGGGCAGAGCCAAAATCGGCTCAACCACAATGTCCGAAGCGCAGCTCATCGGGCGCGGGGCGCGTTATTTCCCGTTTGTTTTACCAGCAAGTAATGACCGATTCCGCCGCAAATTCGACGGCGACCTTGACCACGAATTGCGCGTGCTGGAAGAACTGCACTATCACAGCATCAACGACTCGCGTTACATTGCCGAAATCCGTCAGGCGCTCATCGAGCAGGGCATGATGGACAAACGAGAAGTGACCCGCGAACTCAAACTAAAAGACTCGTTCAAGAAAACACCGTTTTACAACCATGGGATTGTCTGGCTCAACGACCGCCGTCCCAAAGATTACCATCGCATCCGCTCCTTTGCCGATTTGGGCGTTAAGAAGCGTAACTACACCCACTTCATCGCTACAGGTCATGGGGGTGCGACCGCCGCGCTGGTTAACGACAAAAGGGGTTCGGCGGTGAAAGACGAAACCCGTCAGGACGTGAAGGTGCGGGACATCGAGCGCAACATCGTGCAATCCGCCATTGCCCGCAATCCGTTTTTCACCTTTGCCAACCTCAAATGCTATTTCCCCCATCTTACCTCCATGCGCGACTTTATCGGCTCGGAAGACTATCTGGGCGGATTAGAAATCACCTTTCAGGGCAATGTGTGCGGGCTGGACGACAACCGCGTTGAAAAACTCGCCGCCATGTTAGGCTTGCTGAATCAAATCGAATCAGAAATTCGTGCTAACGTCACCGATTACGAAGGCACGCGCGACTTCAGGCGCGATTGGGTGCGTGAGGTCTTCAAAGACAAGGTGCTGAAATTTGACGCCAAGAACCCTCGCGCCGCAGACGACCCACAGTTTGAGCATTTCGTCTCTGCCAAGGATTGGTTTGCCTTCAACACCATCTATGGCACGAGCGAAGAAAAAGCCTTCGTGCGTATGCTGGACAGGCAAATGCAAAAACTACAGGCGCAATACGAGCAAATCTATCTCCTGCGTAATGAAGGGCATTTTGCTATCTACAACTTTGCCGATGGTCAAACTTTCCAGCCGGACTTTGTTTTGTTCCTGCGCGAGAAAAGCGGCAAGTTGCTCACTTACCAACTCTTCATTGAGCCAAAGGGAAGACACCTCAAAGAGCATGACCGCTGGAAAGAGACTTTTCTGAAAGAAATCACTAACGAGTTTGGCGGCAAACCGCTCACGTTTGAAGACAAGAAGTATCGTTTGATTGGCGTGCCATTCTACAACAACGAAGACGAAAACCAATTCAGGGCAAGCCTTGAGTCGGTGTTGAACTAGCACAAATGCACCGTGTCTTTAAGGCTGAAGCGCGTGCCGTTATACCGCCGGTGCATACGGACATGATTTACTTCCGGTTCCTGCCGTGCGGGATGTAGATGAGCATAAACAGGATATCGTACCATATCTCGTGCTGCGGGGGAATTATTCTTTTTCCACATATACGGAAGATAGCAATTACTTTTTCCAGGGCGGATTTGGATTTAACTGGGAGTCTGCCAATCATATCGTGACCGCATCGTTGCTTGGCTCTACTTATTTTGGATCAACGAACATTCAAGACGAGACCGTTTCAGCCTATCTGACCGCAAACGGTAAACCTCATCAATATATCTATTACGGCGCAAATGCCCAGGGATCTTTGTTGCTGCATTCTCCGCCGGTTGGCCATACCAAAGCTTATACGCTGGATATCGGCGGGTTCGGTTTGTTTACCTATGAAACAGGTCCCTATGCGGTATTTCGCTCCTGGATTGATGAGACTACCATACACGGGACGGATAGAACTATTGCCATTGTTGATGGTTCTTCTGGTCCCTGGACTATTGGATATGGATTGTTGATCGGCCAATCTTTTTTTAATGAAAACAAAAAGCATAATATGTCCTATTTCTTATACCTAGGAAGCTTCCTCCCTTATGGGGAATCATCCAGTGCTGCCTCATTGTTGGAATCGATATACGGAATACAGGTCCAATATCATGTTTCCAAGTTCATCGTTTTCGGTTCCTACCAGATCGTGTCGCCGCTCAACCAAAGCTGCAATATGGGGGTCATATTTCCATTTTAACTTAATTTTTATTAAAGCCTCTTTATTATTAGAAAAATATGCAAAAATACTTAAGAAAATTGCATAACCATGCAGAAATCCTCTTGTCAAAGCGCGGCTAAGTCGATACTATTGGTACCATGGAGGCTGATAGCCAATGATTGTCGTACTGTCTAAAAACATTTCTTCCCATGACAAGGACCGGCTTCGCTCGTTTTTGAGTGAACGGGGTTTTTCTGTCCGGGAACAGGTGTTTGGGGATGATGACATTCTTGGTGCAACCGGTAAGGGTTCAGTGGATATCCGCGAATTATCCCTCCTTCCGGGGGTTGAGCGGGTCGCACAGACCTCTAAGCCCTATGAATTAGCCTCCCGGGAAACAAAAAGCGACGATACGATCGTTACGATAGGACCGGTTAAGATCGGCGGGAGTCGGATTTCCGTTATTGCCGGTCCCTGTGCCATAGAGAGCCGCGAGCAGATTATGGAGACCGCGGCCCTAGTCCGGGAATCTGGCGCGGTCATGCTCCGGGGCGGTGCTTACAAGCCCCGTACGAGTCCCTATGCTTTTCAGGGACTTGGGATGAAGGGCCTTGAATACATGAAAGAGGCTGGGGATGCCTACGGTATGCCCATTGTGACCGAAGTTGTGTCCCTCGAACTGGCCCAGCAGATGATGGCCCTGACCGACATGTTCCAGATTGGAGCCCGGAACATGCAAAACTATGAGCTTCTTAAAAAAGTAGGCTCCCTGGGTAAGCCGGTACTCCTTAAGCGGGGACCCGCTGCTACTATAGAAGAATGGCTCCTTTCGGCCGAATACCTTTTAGCCTCCGGAACAAAGGATGTTATCCTCTGCGAACGGGGTATTCGGACCTTCGAAACCTATACCCGAAATACGCTGGATATTTCCGCTATCCCCGTTGTAAGAAAACTTTCCCACCTGCCGGTTATAGTGGACCCAAGCCATGCGGTAGGAATCCGGGCCAAGGTAAGCCCCGTAGCCCTCGCAGCCATTGCCGCCGGTGCGAACGGGCTCACTGTGGAAGTCCATCCCCGTCCGGAGGAAGCCCTTTCCGATGGCCCCCAGTCATTGTACCCCGAACAGTTTGAAAAACTCATGCGGGATATCGAAGCCCTTGCCCCCGTGGTCGGCAAGGAGCTCATGAGGACCCCTGCGCCTGTTTCGGCGGAACGGAAAATAGTTTCAGGCGGTTTTAATCTCAAGGGCTCCTCCGCACCGGCGGCACAAAAGGGTGAGCCTGCTGGCAAAGGCCCGGGTGAAATAACGGGCGAATATGCGATCGCCTTTTCTGGAGAAAGCGGTGCCTATGCGGACCAGGCGATTATCCGGGCCTTCGGCGAAGATTCTACCCGAGTGGCGGTTCCTTCATTTAAGGCTGTCTTTGACGCAGTTCTGGAAGGCAAGGCCCGCTTTGGTATGGTTCCCATAGAAAATAGCCTGGCAGGCTCGGTCCACGAAAACTATGACCTGTTTATCCGGTATCCTGATATCGCCATAGTGGGCGAAATAAAACTGCGGATAGTCCATTGCCTCATTGGGGCGAAAAATGCAAGCCTCGATACGATCCGGGTGGTTCGCAGCCATCCCCAGGGTTTTGCCCAATGCCGGGAGTTTCTTGACCAGCATCCGGAATGGATGCTTGAGTCCACCACTGATACGGGCGGAGCAGTGGCTTCTATTGCGAGGGAAAACCTTTCCGATGTGGCAGCCATAGCCGGCGAAGTAGCTGCCCAGTTGTACGGTCTTAAGGTGCTGAAAGAGGGTATAGAGACTAATCCTCTCAACTATACTCGGTTCTTCATTTTAAGCCGCCGTGAGTCCGGAACGGAAATGGAGGTTCCCTCCCTCTTACATACGGGGGCGGCCCTTCCACCGGGTTACGAATCCCAGATCCCAAACAAGGCTTCCATCGTGTTCAGCACTCCAAATGAGCCTGGTTCTCTCTTTGCCTGTCTTAAAATCCTAAGCGAACGGGGCATCAATATGTCCAAACTGGAATCCCGGCCCATACCGGGAAAGCCCTGGCGATATATGTTCTATGTTGATGTGTCCATACCGGAAGAAGAGTCTGTCTTTGATTCCGCTATGGAGGAACTTAAAACGAAGACCGAGGACTTCCGGTTCCTCGGAGCTTATCGGGCATCCCTGTAGGGAAGCCTGAAACGGGGGTAGGCATGAAACGGCACGTGGTGTCGGCCTTGGTGGAAAACCGATCGGGTACGCTCAGTCGGGTTTCGGGCCTTTTCAGCCGTCGTGGATTTAATATCGACGGTTTGACCGTGGGCGAGACGGAAGATCCTTCCGTGTCTCGTATGACCATCGCAGTGAGCGGGGACGAACAGGTCCTCGACCAGATTGTGAAACAGCTCAGTAAGCTGGTTGATGTTATTCAGGTCAGAGAACTGGATCCGGAGTCCTGTATCCGCCGGGAATTAATGCTGGTCAAAATAAAGGCTGATGAAGCCACCCGGCCTGCGGTTATTGAAATTGCTACCATTTTCCGTTCCAGAATTATTGACGTATCTCCCTCCACCATTACCATCGAGGCTACCGGTGATTCTGACAAACTGGAAGGCCTCCTCCTCCTATTGCGCCCCTATGGCATCCTCGAACTAGCCCGCACGGGACTAGTAGCCCTAGAGCGCGGATCCCTCGTACTAAGCATTAGCATTTAACCGGCGCAATCGAAGGACTGCGGCGGATTCCAGGCACGTTTGTAAAAAACGGGCAGGGCCGGTCGCATACCTATTGGTTGCGCCATACTCATAAAACCAACCACGAAGGAGTGTTGTATGGCAGTATTGTATTATGAAAAGGACTGTGACCTCGGAGCTCTCAAGGGCAAAACCATTGCGGTAATCGGCTACGGGTCCCAGGGGCATGCCCATGCCCTCAACGCAAAAGAGTCGGGTCTCAAGGTAATTGTAGGGCTTTATGAGGGCTCCAAATCTTGGGAACGGGCAGAAAAGGCTGGCTTCCAGGTCATGACCGCCGATAAGGCAGCCCAGGCAGCGGACTTCATCATGATTCTTATCAATGATGAAAAACAGGCAAAACTCTACAATGAGTCCATTAAACCGGCTCTTAAAGCAGGAAAGACCCTGGCCTTTGCCCATGGGTTTAACATTCACTTTGGCCAGATTGTGCCCCCTGCGGATGTGAACGTGGTAATGATTGCCCCCAAGGGCCCTGGCCACACGGTCCGCGAACAGTACCAGGCCGGCGCCGGCGTACCCTGTCTTGTGGCGGTACACCAGGACGCCACAGGGGATGCGAAACGGCTTGCCCTTGCCTATGCCATGGCAATCGGTGGTGCCCGGGCTGGCGTTTTGGAGACTACTTTTAAAGAAGAAACCGAAACGGACCTTTTCGGCGAACAGGCTGTTCTCTGCGGCGGTGTTTCTGCCCTCATGAAGGCGGGTTTTGAAACCCTGGTGGAAGCAGGCTATCAGCCTGAAAGCGCTTACTTTGAATGTATGCACGAGATGAAGCTCATCATCGACCTGGTAAACCGGGGCGGCCTTTCTTATATGCGCTATTCCATTTCTGATACAGCCGAATACGGCGACTATGTCACGGGGCCGAAAATCATTACTGAAGAAACCAAAAAGGCCATGAAACAGGTTCTGACGGATATCCAGAATGGAACCTTTGCAAAGAACTGGATTTTGGAAAACCAGGTAAACCGGCCGTTCTTTAACAAGATGCGGGTAATCGAAGCCCAGCATCCCATCGAAAAGGTAGGGAAGGAGCTCCGCGCCATGATGAGCTGGCTCCCTAAATCCGAAGTATAACTTTTTAGTCAAAAAGGAGGCCCCCTATGGCCCGTACCGTACAGATTTTTGATACAACCCTCCGGGATGGCGAACAGGCACCCGGTTGCAGTATGAATTTGCAGGAAAAGGTAGAAGTAGCCCGTCAGCTGGAAAAGCTGGGGGTTGATGTGATGGAAGCGGGATTTCCCGCGGCCAGTCCGGGAGATCTTGCGGCGGTCAAGGCGGTGGCGGCGGTGGTAAAAAACAGTGCCGTGGCAGGCCTTTGCCGCGCCTTGGAAAAGGATATTGATGCGGGCTGGGAAGCCCTATCCAAAGCTGCCCATCCGCGGATCCATACCTTTATTGCTACTTCGCCGATTCACATGGAATACAAACTGAAGATGACTCCGGAGCAGGTACTGGAACGGGCCGTGGCGGCAGTAAAATACGCAAAAAAGTATTGCTCCGATGTGGAATTCTCCGCCGAGGATGCGTCCCGAAGCAATCCAGACTTCCTCTGCAAGGTCTTCGCAGCGGTGATCGATGCGGGAGCCACGGTGGTGAACATTCCTGACACGGTCGGTTACGCGATACCTGCCGAGTTTGGCAACCTGGTAGCCTATGTCAAAGCACATACTCCCAACATTGACCGGGCCCGTATTTCGGTCCATTGCCACAACGATTTAGGCCTCGCGGTAGCCAATACGCTCTCGGCGGCCCTCGCAGGGGCAGATCAGCTTGAATGTACTATCAACGGGCTTGGCGAACGGGCGGGCAATGCAGCCCTGGAAGAGATCGTCATGGGGATGCGGACCCGTAAGGATTTTCTTGATGTGGAATGCCGCATCGATACGACCCAAATTTATGCTGCCAGCCGGCTCGTATCCCAGGTTACCGGTGTGCGGGTACAGCCAAACAAGGCGGTGGTCGGAGAGAACGCCTTTGCCCACGAAGCGGGAATTCATCAACATGGAATTCTTGCCAATCGGGCTACCTATGAAATTATGACCCCCGAATCGATCGGTATCCCGCGAAACCGTATGGTGTTGGGCAAACACTCGGGCCGCCATGCCTTCGAAGAGCGGCTCAAAGATCTGGGCTTTACTCTTGATGCAAAGGCGGTGGACGAATTCTTTGCCCAGTTCAAGGTTCTGGCGGATAAAAAGAAGGTGGTCAGTGACCGGGACATCGAAGCTATGATCGTCGGTTCCGCCGCCGCAGTACCCGAAACCTTTAAGCTCGACCGCTGGGTCGTTAACTCCGGTTCAAGCCTGAGCGCCACAAGCACCGTGCGGCTCCTTCATAAAAATGGTACCTACCACGAAGAAGTGGCGGTTGGCGATGGTCCAATTGACGCGGCCTTTAAGGCTATCGATCGCATTGTGGGTAAACAACTGGACCTTGAAACCTTTGAACTTGGGGCTGTTACCGGCGGCGAGGATGCCCAGGGCGAAGCAACGGTAAAAATTTCCTGGGAGGGCCGGCGCTGGAACGGCCGGGGACTTTCCACGGACATTATCGAGGCGGCCATAAAGGCCTATGTGGCGGCCATCAATGCTATGGAATGGGAACTGTCGGCAACGAACGGCCAGCGGGGCCCTAATGTCGAGGAGCCCATCGGTGTCTGAACATCAATTTGTGCCCCAGGTCGAAATTTTTGATACGACCCTGCGGGACGGGGCTCAGGGGGAAGGGATAACCTTTTCTGTGCAGGACAAAATAGCTGTTGCCCGTGCTTTGGACGAGCTCGGTGTTGCCTGGATCGAAGCGGGAAATCCCGGCAGTAATCCCAAGGATATGGAGTTCTTTAAACTTGCCCGGGATCTGGGGCTCCAGACCGCCAAGCTCTGTGCCTTCGGTGCTACCCGGAAAAAAGGAGTAAGTCCCCAGGAAGACATGAATGTGCGCAGTCTCCTGCAGGCCGAGACTGAGGCAGTAGTACTCTTTGGGAAAAGCTGGGACCTCCATGCAACTGAGGTGCTTAAGGTAAGCCTGGAAGAAAACCTTGCCATGATCCGGGAAACCATCGCCTTTTTTAAGGATGCGGGAAAAACGGTCCTCTACGATGCGGAGCATTTTTTCGATGGCTGGAAGGCCAATCCTGACTATGCGATGAGCACCCTCCAGACGGCCCTTGAAGCCGGGGCTGACCGGATTGTGCTCTGTGACACCAATGGGGGCACTTTCCCGGACACCATACAGGAATGTGTGAAACTGACGATAAGCCTGGCTGCCCGCAGTGCAGCCCCGGCTCTCAAGGCCCTGCTTCGAGGCAAGGAAAGCGAAGATGAGGTGTTGAATGCGGCCGGGCGGCTCGTAGGGATCCATGTCCATGACGATGCCGGTATGGCGAGCGCCAATTCAGTTATGGCCGTCAAGGCCGGGGCCCGCCATGTCCAGGGGACCCTGGTTGGTTTCGGCGAAAGATGCGGCAATGCAGCCCTGGCGGCTATTGTGCCGAGCCTGGAACTTAAGCTGAACCTCCGCTGTCTGCCGGAAGGCCGTTTAGAGCGCATTTCTGAATTGACCCGCCGGGTTGCAGAAATTGCCAATGTGGCGGTTCCCGACGGTATGCCCTATGTGGGAAGCCATGCCTTTGCTCACAAAGCCGGTATGCATGCCGACGGTATCCTGAAAATCCGCCGGTCCTTTGAGCATGTGGATCCCGCTAAGGTGGGTAACGACCGGCGTTTCCTGATGAGCGAAGTGGGCGGCCGCTCTGCCATCGCTGAACGAGCTAAAAAAATTGATCCGAGCATTACCAAAGAGCATCCGGTAACCGCTGCGGTAGCAGCACGGCTCAAAGCCATGGAGGCGGAAGGCTGGCAGTTCGAAGGAGCCGATGCGAGTTTTGAGCTTCTCGTTCGCCGGGAACTGGGTAAATACAAACCCCTTTTCAGCATAGAGCGGTACCGGGTGGTGAGCGAACATCCTGCCCAGGATGGAACCACCTGTTCCAACGCCTGGGTCAAGGTTAAGGTAGACGGTTCTACCGAAATCGCTGCGGCAGAAGGTGATGGTCCGGTAAATGCCCTGGACGGAGCCCTCAGGCGAGCTCTGGAACGGTTCTACCCAGAACTCGGCCGGGTGCGCCTCTCGGACTACAAGGTCCGGGTCATCAACGGTAATGATGCCACCGCCGCAAAGGTTCGGGTTCTTATTGAATCTACCGACGGAGAATCTGCCTGGACCACCGTGGGAGTCTCCACAGACATTATCGATGCAAGCCGGGCGGCTTTGGTTGATTCTATAGAATACAAATTGATCCATGATATAGAGCGCCGGTTCAAGGCTTATCTGTAAGAGGAGAGAAACAACATGAACTATTCAATTGCCCTTGTTCCGGGGGATGGTATCGGGCCCGATGTGGTAGCCCAGGCAGTAGAAGTATTAGATGCGGTGGCCGATGAATACGGCCATGTCTTTAACTATGTGGAACTGGAAGCGGGGGGCTGCGCCATTGACTCTACCGGCGAGCCCCTCCCGGCAGAAACTTTGGAAGCGGCCAAACAGTGCGATGCGGTGCTGTTGGGGGCCGTCGGAGGGCCGAAGTGGGAAACCCTGCCGGGGCACCTGCGGCCCGAACGGGCTCTTTTGGGCCTGCGGGCCGGTCTTGGGGTCTATGCCAACCTCCGGCCTGCGGCGCTGCTTCCCCAGCTGCGGGATGCCTGCCCGATTAAGGATGAGGTCCTGCGGGCAAGCAACCCCAACGGAGAGGCGACCTTTGATCTCCTTATTGTACGGGAACTCACGGGAGGCCTCTATTTCGGCGAACGGGGCCGCAGCGCGGATGGAAACTCGGCTTTTGATACGGAAACGTATTCAAAGATGGAAATAGAACGGGTACTCCGCTCCGGTTACCGGGCAGCCGCGGTGAGGCGGAAAAAACTCTGCGTGGTCGATAAGGCCAACGTGCTTGAATCGAGCCGGCTCTGGCGGGAAGTGGCCGCGGTCGTTTCCAAGGATTATCCCGATATCGAAACCACCTATATGTATGTGGACAACTGCGCCATGCAGCTTGTACGGGCTCCGGGGCAGTTCGATGTCATTGTTACGTCGAACCTCTTTGGGGATATT
>JAIWNU010000110.1 GCA_020216655.1 Treponema sp.
CTTTCCGACGAAGCTTCGGTTCTAACTGGCTCTATTGGTATGCTCGCTTCGGCAAGTCTCGGCGACAGTTCCGCTGCGACCGCCCATGCCGCTGCATCCGGTAAAGCTGCTGCCAAACAGGTAACCATGGGCCTCTATGAGCCCATCCATGGCTCGGCGCCGGATATCGCAGGACAGGATATTGCCAATCCTCTGGCTACCATTTTGTCCGCGGCCATGCTGCTCCGGTATTCCTTTAGCCTTGAAAAGGAAGCCCAGGCGATTGAAAAGGCCGTGTCCGATACCCTTGATGCGGGCTACCGAACCCGGGATATTGCCAGCAGAAAAGGTGCGGCCAACGAAAAAATTGTCGGTACTAAAGAAATGGGCAAGGCGGTGCTGACAGCCCTGGAAAACCAAAAATAAGGAGGCAACCATGCGCAGCGATGCGGTCAAAAAAGGCGTAGAACGGGCACCCCATCGGTCCCTGTTTAAATCCATGGGGTTTATCGATGAGGAGCTTGAGCGGCCCCTCATCGGAATAGCGGTCGCAAAAAGCGAAATTGTACCCGGTCATATTCACCTGGATAAGGTCGCCAAGGCTGTAGCCGATGGTATCAGGCTTGCCGGCGGAGTACCCATCGAATTCCCAGTCATCGGCGTTTGTGATGGGATTGCTATGGGCCATGAAGGCATGCGGTACAGCCTAGTAACAAGGGAGCTGATTGCGGACTCCATCGAGTGCATGGTTATGGCCCACGCCTTTGATGCGGTAGTCTATGTACCGAATTGTGACAAGATAATTCCAGGTATGCTCATGGCCGCAGCACGGCTTAACGTGCCGTCGGTCTTTGTCTCAGGCGGCCCCATGCTTGCTGGCCGCCATACCACAAGTCAGGGAAGCCGGGCGGTGAGTCTTACCACCATGTTCGAAGCGGTTGGGGCTGTCGGCGCTGGCACCATGAGCGAGGAAGAATTGGACCAGCTCGAAAACGAAGCCTGTCCCGGCTGCGGTTCCTGTGCGGGTATGTTTACCGCCAACTCCATGAACTGCGTTACCGAAGCCCTCGGCATGGGACTTCCCGGCAACGGGACTATTCCCGCCGTATATGCAGAACGGATCCGGCTTGCAAAACAGGCGGGTATGCTCGTTATGGATGTACTTAAGAAGGATCTGCGGCCCCGTCAGATCATGACCAAGACGGCCTTCCGCAATGCCCTGGCCCTCGATATGGCTTTAGGGTGTTCCACCAATACGGCTCTGCACCTCCCCGCCATAGCCCATGAGGCTGGTGTAGAACTCACCCTGGACATATTAAATGAAGTCAGCGCAGCGACTCCCAACCTGTGCCGCCTTGCGCCGGTGAGCGCGACCCATATTGAAGACCTCTATGCCGCGGGCGGAGTCCAGGCGGTTCTTAAAGAATTGGCCAGCAAAAATCTTATTGATGTATCGGCCCTGACCGTTTATGGAACTCTTAAGGATGCGGTCTCAAAGGCCTTTAACCGAAATCCTCAGGTGATCCGGCCTATCGATAACCCCTATTCGGCGACCGGAGGCCTTGTGGCCCTGCGGGGTAACCTGGCCCCCGACGGCTGTATCGTAAAAAAAAGCGCGGTAGCTCCCAATATGCTTAAGCACTCTGGCCCGGCCCGGGTGTTTGACCGGGAAGAGGATGCTTTTTCGGCAATCATGGAGGGCCGGATTAAAGCAGGGGATGTGGTAGTGATCCGCTACGAAGGCCCCCGGGGCGGCCCTGGTATGAAGGAAATGCTTGCTCCCACCGCAGCTTTGGCGGGCCGGGGGCTGGATGATAAGGTCGCCCTTATTACCGATGGACGCTTCTCAGGGGCTACCAAGGGCGCTGCCATCGGCCATGTGTCCCCGGAAGCCGCAGAAGGGGGACCCATTGGGCTCCTCAAAGAGGGGGACATCATTCAAATTGATATAGAATCGGGTACCCTCTCGGTTCAGTTGAGCGAAAAGGAACTGGCGGAACGGAGAAGCCAATGGAAACCTGTACCGCCCAAGGTTACCCACGGATACCTGGCCCGGTATGCCCGGCAGGTGAGTTCCGCCGCTACCGGCGCTATTTTCAAGGAGTAGCCTATGCAGTATACGGGTGCGCGTATTTTGATAGAATCCCTCATAGAACAGGGGGTGGACACGGTCTTCGGCTATCCCGGAGGCTCGGTTCTGTTTATCTATGATGAATTGTACAAACACAAGGACCGGATCAGGCATGTACTCACAAGCCACGAACAGCATGCAGCCCATGCGGCGGACGGATACGCCCGTTCTACCGGCAAGGTTGGGGTCTGTATCGCCACTTCCGGTCCCGGCGCCACAAACCTGGTCACCGGTATTGCCACGGCCTATATGGATTCGGTGCCTATTGTTGCCATTACCGGCAATGTTCCGACCACGCTGCTTGGGAAAGACAGTTTCCAGGAAGTTGATATTGCCGGCGTTACCATGCCGATTACCAAACATAACTGGATTGTTAAGGATGTGCGGGACCTGGCGGAAGTGGTGCGGGAAGCCTTCCTCGTCGCCGCCTCCGGGCGGCCCGGGCCAGTGTTAATCGATATTCCCAAGGACGTCACAGCAGCACTTTGTGAATGGAATCCCCGTTCGCAGCACGATTCCAACGCGGCCCAGACCCCCGTCGCCCTGGCTCGGGCTGCCCGGCTCTCCGCCCGGGGTAACCGGCAAACCTTTACCGAGGGTGATATAGAAGCCGCCGCCAGGCTTATCGCTTCGGCAAAACGTCCCTTTGTATATGCCGGAGGCGGGGTGATTATTGCCGATGCGGCCAATGAGCTTAAGACCTTTGTGGAGCGCCTCAAGGCTCCTGTAGCGCTGAGCCTTATGGGTAAGGGAGCCCTGCCCTATGACCATCCCCTGAATACGGGAATGATCGGCATGCACGGTACGGTGGCCAGCAACAAGGCCATCCAGAAGGCCGATCTGGTTATCGCCGTCGGAGCCCGGTTCTCCGACCGGGTCGTCAGCAAGGCCGACAAATTTGCGGTGGACGCAAAAATTCTGCATCTGGATATAGACCCTGCAGAAATAAACAAAAATGTAAAATCCGAACACTGGGTCATCGGGGATATTAAAAAGGTGCTGGTGGAACTCCTTAAAAAAATTCCCGAGCGGACAGAAAACGAGTGGAACGGCGATGTGGCAGAACTTAAAAAAATTGTCCCTGAAGCCCACAGCCGGCCAGTCCCGCTGCATCCAAAGAACCTGATCAATGCGGTAGCAAAACGTCTGGGAGAGGATGCCATAGTGGCTACCGATGTGGGCCAGCACCAGATGTGGACCGCTCAATTTTACCCTCTTAACAAACCGCGGGCTTTTTTGACATCCAGTGGACTTGGTACTATGGGTAGTGGCATGGGACTAGCCCTGGGGGCAAAGATGGCCAACCCTAATCGTCCGGTGGTCCTCTTTACCGGTGATGGTTCCTTCCGTATGAACTGCGGCGAAATGGCCACCGCCTTTATGTATCATTTGCCGGTGCTGATCATTATTATGAACAATAAGGTGCTTGGCATGGTTCGGCAGTGGCAGACCCTGTTCTACGATGAACGCTATGCAGAAACCACTCTGCTCAGACCACCAGATTTCTGTAAGCTTGCAGCTGCCTATGGGCTTGCAGGTTTTAGGGCCGAATCAGAAGCCCAGTTCATGGAAGTGTTGGATAAGGCCCTGGCCGAAATTAAAGAGGGCAGGGCTGCGCTCATCGAAGCGGTCATCGATATGGATGAACAGGTCCTTCCCATGGTGCCGGGCGGCAAGGCTATCGATGATATGATTCTGTAACTGGTATTTGACGGTGGGCCACCGTCAAATACCAGCAGCGGGCGGACCTTGAGAAATATCAGCGGGAATGCTATGACAGGACCATGAATCCACTTTTTGTTAAGGCGGTCGTTATCGCCATCATGGTCCTGTCCTACGGTTTTTCCCTGCTGGTAGGTCTCCTTAATATCACCCATCGCCGGCCGGGCATAGATGCCTCCCTGGCAGACTTTGTCGATGCAGAAAAATACCAGCGGCTTTTATCCTACAACAACGAAAAAAGCCGCTTAGCCCTCTGGGAGGGCCTGGTTTCCTTTGCGGTCCTCCTGGTGTTCCTCTTGCTCGATGGGCCCGGCCGGCTCGATTCGGCTCTGGCCAGCCTGGTAGCTGCTCCTCGGCTCAGGGCCATCCTCTTTTTTGGCATCCTCGCCCTGGCTTCTGGTCTTGTAAGCATGCCCTTTTCTCTGTACCACGATTTTTCCCTCGAAGCCCGCTACGGTTTTAATACCAAAACCATCGGCATCTATATCAGCGATACGATCAAGGGCATGATACTTGGGGCCCTCTTCGGCGGTGGGATTTTATACCTGCTCCTTCTCTGTATCGATGTCTTCGGTGCGCAGTTTTGGTTTATCTTCGCCCTTATACTCTTTGTAATCACCCTGGCTGTTTCGTCCCTCTATACGACGCTCATCCTGCCCCTGTTTAACAAGCTCACACCCCTTGAGGACGGCGAACTCAAATCCGCGATACAGGCTCTGGCAGAGAAAACCAGCTTTCCCCTTTCCGGTATTTATGTGATGAACGCCTCTAAGCGCAGCAAAAAGAGCAACGCCTTTTTTTCAGGCCTGGGACGCTTTAAGAAAATCGTTCTGTTTGACACCCTGATAGAAAAGCATCCTGTTGATGAAATTGTCGCCGTTTTGGCCCATGAGGTCGGCCATTACAAAAAGCGCCATATCCCCTATAGCAGCCTTCTTTCGGCCCTTTCCATTTTTGTTACCATGGCGGTCTTTTCTCTCCTCGTCCATTCCCGGGCCCTGTCACTGGCCTTTGGAGCGGCGGACACCCAGGTGCACATCAACCTGCTCGCCTTCTTTCTCCTCTACGAACCCCTGTCGCTTCTCATGAATATCGGTACGAATATAATCAGCCGCCGTTTTGAATACCAGGCAGACGCTTATGCTGGCCAGGCCGCCTCGGCGGAGAGCATGAGCCGGGCCCTGAAGCGCCTCTTTGCGGACAACCTTTCGGACCTCTATCCACACCCCCTCCATGTGTTTGTAAATTACTCCCATCCGCCACTCCTCGCCCGCCTCGGCGCCCTCAAATCGATAAATTAGTATAAATATACTTTGACAAGCCACTTCCGGTCGCGTTAATATGACCGGAAGAGGTACACATCATATGTTTTTGTTTGAATCTATTCCCTGGTATTCAGCGCTCATGTGGTTTGCCGTGTTGGGGGGCCTCATTCTTCTCAATGAGATCGCCCGGCTCAGCAAATGGCTCTCTCTGGCTCTGTTCCTGGTCCTGCCGGCGGTCCTCACCGTGACTGTGTGGCCGAAAACAGCTGCCCCTGGTTCAAGCGTCGGCACCTGGTTCCACTGGGCCAAGGTGTATTCTGCCCTTGCGGGTTGTCTTGGTTTTCTTGCTCTCAGGCATATCAAGGGAGCCGCGCAAAACAAATACCTGCTCCTGTTCCCGCCGCTCATCCTATCACTCAACATTCTTGAGGCGGTAATACGGGACTTCCAGGTCTCTGGCTTTAACGGTATGGTAGACGGCATGCTCCTCGTGGGCGGTCCCTGGAACATCATGAACGGCATCGCGGGCATTCTTAACATCATCACCATATCCGGATGGATGGGTATTTATATTGATGAAAAGAGCAAACAGCGGGACATGCTCTGGCCCGACATGAAATGGTTCTGGATTATCGCCTATGACCTGTGGAATTTTGCCTATGTCTACAATTGCGTGCCTGACCACTCCTTTTATGCCGGCGCCGCGCTCCTTATTTCCTGTACAATCCCGGCCTTCTTTATTAAAAAGGATGCCTGGCTCCAACACCGAGCCCAGACCCTTGGTTTCTGGATGATGTTTGTCATGACCTTCCCAACCTTTGTGGATACTTCCATGTTTGCTGTTAAATCTTCCCACAATGTGGCGGCCCTGTATGTGGTGAGCGGCCTATCCCTCGCATCCAATATGGCGGTGGCGGTTTACCACTTCTACCGGATTTTTAAACACAAAAAGAACCCCCTGGCAGAAGAAGTCTATTCAGAAAAAGCTGCATAATTGCTGAAATAACGCTCCATGGTTTCATAAGGCCATGGGGCGCTCTTTTAGGGGCGCTTTTTTAATTGTATAGGTCTTTTAAAGGATCTAAATATTGACCCATCTAACTGTTAGTTGTAGTATAAGATGTGGAGGCAACTAATGGTTAATTTATCAACAGATATAAAGCCTATTTCGTATATTAAGTCTCACACCGCTGAAATAATAAGACAGGTCAGTGAAAATAAAAATCCGGTTATTATCACTCAAAATGGTGAGGCAAAAGCAGTAATTCTTGATGTTGATTCTTATCAAAATCTTGTGAATGCAGTAAATCTTATGAAAATAATTTCTATCGGCGATCGGGATCTTAAAAATGGTAAAATTGTCGACCATGAAGAGGTAAAAAAGAGAATATCAAAAATATTGGAATAAATTATGAAGAAAAAAATCGTTTGGTCTCAAGATGCAAGTGATGATTTGTTTGATATCGTAAGTTATATAAAGGAAAAATCAGGCACTACTATCGCTTATGAAATTTATCAAAGAATTATAAACCATGTCGAAAAAATAGATCTTTTTCCAGAAAGCGGCAGGGTTGTTCCTGAGCTCATTTCAATTGGAATCCTTGATATAAGAGAAATAATCGAAGCTCCATGGCGAATATTTTATAGGGTAACTGAAAGCGAAATCCAAATAATAAGTGTAATCGATGGAAGAAGAAACATAGAAGAAATACTTTATAAAAAAGTAATTGATGGAAAACTATAATCCTGTCATGATAAGGCCATGCGCTCTATTTCCGAACTAAGCCCATCTCAAGCCCGGCGAGTCAAATATGTTCTTATGGATATTGATGATACCCTGACCCGGCAGGGCAAGCTCCTTGCCTCATCGTATAAAGCCCTGTGGGATCTCCGTGCTGCGGGCCTGGTGCTTATCCCCGTTACAGGCCGCCCCGCAGGATGGTGCGACCTCATTGCCCGCCAGTGGCCGGTGGATGCGGTGGTAGGCGAGAACGGTGCCCTGGTTTTTTGGGAGGAAGCCCTCCAGGGCCGCGATGGGCTTCCGGTGCTTAAACAGCGCTTTCATCCTCTGGCGGTGCAGAACAGCGATCCCCGGCTAAAAGACATACTCAAGGAAGTCCTCCAGATTGATGAACGGCTCAGGGTCGCCAAGGACCAGCCCTTTAGGCTCTTTGACATAGCCGTGGATTTTGCAGAAGAAGAGCCGGTTCTTCCTTTAGACACGGCGGTCCGTGTCGCGGAGCTTGCGAAGTCCCGCGGCGCCCATGCCAAGGTTTCATCAATTCATGTAAATATGTGGATGGGTAACTACGACAAGCTTTCTATGGCGAAAAGCTTTCTGTGTGAACAGTTCGGCTGGGATCCGGTGGCTGGGCTCGATGAAGTGGTTTTTATAGGGGACTCGCCCAATGACGAACCCATGTTTGCTGCCTTTCCCCTTTCCTGTGCCGTGGCAAATATCAGAAACTATACCCATCTTATAAAACACTTGCCTGCCTTTGTGGCAAGCCGAGACTGCGGCGACGGTTTTGCCGAAATCGCTGGACATCTTTTAGCCCTCCGCTCTGGCGGCGGAGGTCCTCGCAGGGAAGGGCTATGAAAAACACAGAAGGGGGAGAAAACCCACACCGGTCCCGCCGGCCACAAACTGACAACGGGAAGCCCTGGAAACTGCCCCTAGGAATGGAAATTTTATTCGAAGATGAGGATCTTATTGTGGTATTTAAGCCCGCGGGCCTCCTATCGGTGGCCGCCAGCGGCCAGCGGGACCGGACGGCCTACTGGGTTCTGAACGAGTACCTCCGCCGCCGGGGTAAACGGCAGCAGGTTGCGGTAGTCCACCGGCTCGACCGGGATACTTCGGGGGTCATGGTGTTCGCGAAGTCGGGGGCTATGAAAAAGGCCCTGATGGATAACTGGGATGCCCTCGTGGTCGAACGCCGCTATGTGGCGGTCGTAGAAGGCCGTATCGATGAGCCAGAAGGTGTCATCGACCTGCCCCTTATGGAGGACCCCAAGGGCCGCATGCTGGTAGCTCCGCCGGGCCGGGGATTGCGGGCCCTTACCCGGTGGCGGCTTCTCCGGTCTGGGAGCCGGTATAGCCTTTTATCGCTGGAACTCGAGACAGGCCGCCGCAACCAGATACGGGTCCATTGCGCCGCCATAGGGCACCCCGTAGCGGGGGATGAAAAATACGGTGCCCGTACCAACCCGCTCCGCAGGCTTGGTCTCCACGCAGAATGTCTTGTATTCCGCCATCCCCGGACCCAGGCGGTGCTGGATTATACCGTTCCGCCCCCTGCTGCGTTCACTTCCGCAAAGCTGTATACCTAACGATTCCCAAAAATCTAAAGGTCTTTTCCTTTATAAACCATTACCTTTGTAGTAGACTATTAAAAGGGGGATAGGTTGATGAAAAAGGTTACGTTTTTTTTAATTCTGTTCATTGTCACCGCCGCAGGCGCACTGCTCGCTCAATCAAATAAACAACCAGACCAACGGGTTGCGGCTATGCTCAAAACTATGAAAGTGGATTATACCATTACCGATAACGGTAATTTTGAGATAGAGTACGAACTTGCATCCGGCAGGACCCAGTATGTGTATATCATGTCCGAAACCCAGAAATACCGAGGTATGGAAGTGAGGGAAGTATGGTCTAACGCAGGGGTGCTCGATGAAGACCCCGAGGTGGATCTCCTGTATGAGCTTATGCAAGAATCGGGAAGCAATAAAATCGGTGCATGGGCGCTGGAAGAAAACGACGAAGGGATCCTCTTATATTATTCAATAAAAATACCGGTATCCCATACGGTGGAAGACCTGCTCCAATTTATCGCCTTCGCCGCCGAGGTAGCCGACACCTGCGAAAATGACCTCTTCGAAGATGATGTGAATTGAGCCTTTTTAATCCTTCCAGGGAAAGATAAAGCTGCGCAAGGAGCGAGTGCCGGTCTTTTCCCGGTCCTCTGCCAACAGCTCTTCCCAGGGAATGTGCCGGCGGTCCGCTTCGGGGTGGGCTTCGAGCCAGTCGTATTTAAGGAGCCTGAGCCTCAGGGCTTCGTCCAGAAAAAGGAGTATGCCCGCCGGCCCCGGAGCGAGGAATGCCAGGAGAAAGGACAGGGCAAGCATTACCGTATTGTGCAAAAACAGAAAGATACTAAACAGGGGATTATCAAAAAAGAGAATAAAGCTTTTTTTCAGTATCTTTCCTGCCTTGTGGTCCAGCCGGGCCCGGATCGGCAGCAGGTACTGGAAGGTCATCAACAGGATTACGAGGGTCCAGAATACCAGCGAGGCAGCGAAGAGGCCCACCATGGTCCCCAGTTTGGCGTAAAAGGGCAGGGCAATGTAAGCTAAAAGCAGCCAGAAAGCCGCAACGGCGCTGAGCAGCAGGGCGGCGGGGATAGCCTTTTTAATATTAGCAAAGAAATCGCTGAATCCGAAGGAACCATAATCGGATATGCTTTTTACCGAAAGGGCTGTTGCGGTAAGGTAGACCACGCACCAGAAGCTTCCGAGAATAATGACAAGCAAAGCTAACATCGGTAAATCTGCAAGGACCGTGGGGAGCAATATGGGAACTGCAGCAGAAAGGACAAAGCCCAAATTCACCAGGGCTATCCTAAAAAGGTTGTCCCAGAGGTCGAAAAAGGTTTTCTTAATAAGGAATCCGATCATGACCATACTATACGAAACAAGACTTAATTGGTCCAGCACTCATTGACCAAGAAGGCATGGCTGAGTACAATTTAAGTAAGAAAGGTTTTCAGGGTCGGGTGAGTTCATCAGTTTGATGGATAATTCCCTACCGGCGGTATAGCCCGCGACTTGGCGGTTTCTGCAAAACAGCCAACTGAACCGGTGAGACTCCGGTGCCGACGGTACAGTCCGGATGAAAGAAAATCGAGGGAAAGAAGGTGCCGGCCGGACCTTCAATGCTGCCCATCGTTTTTTCGAGCAAATGATGCCCTGGATATCCTCCGGGGCTTTTTTTATGTCCCGGAATGTATATCCCATTTCGGAGGTTCCTCATGGTAGGTCCTAAAAAAGCACACGAAAAAGCACACTGTGGTCTGCCCGAAGTTTTGCCGCAGACGCCCAACTCGCCGCAGGTGCCGCAGATGCACAATTTGCCCCACTTATCCCGGGCATCCCAGTCGAGACGAGTTTTTACTTGTTTGCTTGCAAGCTTTTTGCTTCTTTTTGGTTCCGCTATGGCCTTTGCAGGCGGTGCAGCGGACAATTCAAACAAAGACAGTAAAACAGGGAC
>JAIWNU010000111.1 GCA_020216655.1 Treponema sp.
CTCGATATAAACCATCTTCTCATAGAAACCTCCACATGGTTCCAAAAGAACCATTAATTTATAAGCAAAAACCATGCCAAAGAAAGCAGCAAGCAGTTGAAATATAAAATCATTTATATATTGTTATATTATAAAAATATAAATTTAATAGAATGGAGAAAATTAGTATTTTGATGAGGTTTTTAGTGCTTGTATTGTCTCTGATTCGACATTTCAGGCGATAACAACCGAATTATTCGACAATAATGTGGAAATAAAAAGACTGCCTGCAAAAGACACCCTGCAGGCAGCACAACTCGCACAAAAAAGGCTTTGTTATTCGGTTAGGTCAAAAGTAACAGGAGAGCCGTTGGGAACAAAGAGCGTAGCCCGGCTGCGGACCTGTTTAGGGCTCCGATCTCCCGAAGCATTATTAATAGTATAGCTGTATACCGTTACAGTTTTCGCAACAAGTTTCCCCAATTCATCTTTCCAGTTCTCAAAATACAAGGCAGAAACTTCCTTTCCGCTGACTGTTGGAACCTCCGTATAATAGCGGACACCTTCTAACGTAAGATCTACATTATTTCCCAGATAGTAAGAAAGTCCGATCTGCTGGGTCTTTACTTCCTGGGTGTAGGTTACCTTGGAACTGTAGGTTGCAGACAAACTTGTATTTGGCGTGTAAGATGTTGCTTGCAAAACCGCGCTAAGGTCCACACTAGCGAAGGAAGCATATTTTAATGAGCCATTATGAGTTGTTGTATCTACAATCACTTCCTGCCGTAGACTTGGAATTGTTCGTATTTTTTCATAATTCAATAAACTAAAGTTTGTTTCAAACCGGGCGCGGTAGAGATCATTAGTGTTCCCATTTTGATCACAAACCGGATCGGCGTTGGTCAGCTTTCCGTCTCCACCATCTTTCAGGTAATAGTCTTCCCTGGTGTATTCCCGGTTGCTTCCTATCCGGTACTTCGTTTCAGTTTGTACAAAGTAGACCCCGCTCCCTTTATTGGTCACTGTATACGTCGTGGCCTGTCCCAATTCAGGATAATCGGGCAAGGAACCGTTTAAGGAAGCACCAACAGTAATACTTATAGAACTCACGCTCAATTCTGCATTGTTAAAAAAGCTCGAATCATATATAGGCAGTGTCGCCTTGCTCAGGGTGTTCACTTCGTTCTCCGCCACCGCGGACATAAGAAGCATGTCTTTGACCGCCGCTTCATAGTCCGGACTGTCCCACAGGGTGCAGGAAAGCAAGCCCGCGAGCACCACAGATCCTAATAGTAAATTTCGTTTCATATCCTATCCTCCAACCATTACCATGGTTATATTTCACATCAATATACGAAATAACTTATGCAAATATCGTGCCAAACTATCTAGTATAACACCACTTATAATATAATACTTATTTCATACTATGCAAACACTTGCGAAACCTGAAATAAAAAACATAAGCAGGAGCAATGCATAATTCGACATAACAGGCTAAATCATGCAAATTTTTCGTCTATTTTGGCAAACTTAAGCACCATTGACATTTCATTCAAACCTGTCTACACTATGACCCGTCGTGGGGTGGCCTTTGAGGCCTGAGATTATACCCGTTGAACCTGATCTGGGTAATGCCAGCGAAGGGAGACTGACGCATCTCAACACCATTCCCCACAGCCATTTTTTCGTACCGGTATAGACCGGGAAGGAGCTATTATGGCTGGGAACAACAAGCTGTTTTCCTGGAAATTGAACGAAGTCGTGGTCCTGGCGGT
Source organism: Treponema sp. (assembly GCA_020216655.1). Classification (GTDB taxonomy): domain Bacteria; phylum Spirochaetota; class Spirochaetia; order Treponematales; family Breznakiellaceae; genus Gracilinema. Next base: position 1,758 of record JAIWNU010000111.1, read on the forward strand.
GCTTTCTATTGCCATTGGTGTCCTCTTTTGGGCCTGGACCTTCATTGCAGCCCTTGCGAAGCCCCTGTCGGCTATCGGATTGGACTACCTTTTGGCAGGGGTCTGGTTTATCGGGGGAACCCTGGTAGCCTTTATTATCCGCCGGCCAGGGGCAGCCCTGCTCGGAGAAGTCCTTGCGGCAATACTCGAAGGCTTTATAACCCAATGGGGCATAACCGCCGCCATCTGGGGCCTTGTGCAGGGCCTCGGGGCAGAGGCGGTCTTTGCTGCCACGAGGTACAAAAAATGGAACCTCCCGGTCATGCTCGCAGCGGCCTTAGGTTCATCAATCTTTTCATATATTCTGGACTTCTTTTACAGCCAGTACTGGACCTTGCAGCCCTGGGTCTGGCCTATTCAAATCATCTCTGTGTCTGCCGGCGGCCTTTTCTGGGCAGGCTGGCTTGCCTACCGCATCGGCCGCGGCATTATCCGCACCGGTGTGGCATCGAACCTGCGCTGCGCTGATGACCTGATTCGGGAAGAAACTGCTGAGAACCAGGAATAGGAACTCGGCTGATCACGTTATTATGGAAGAAATCCGGCTGGAAGGGGCTTCCTTCCGTTTCCCCGGCAGGGCAAAACCCTTGCTGCGGGACATAAACCTCGTCATTCACCGGGGAGATCGGGTGCTGCTCCATGGACCTTCCGGGAGCGGCAAATCGACCCTTCTCGCGATTCTCGCAGGCCTCGTGCCAGATCATGTGGGTGGGGAACTTACGGGTACTATCAGGCTGTCCTACACCCGCAAAGCCCTGGTTTTGCAGAATCCGGAAGCCCAGGTGATTACTCCGACCGTGGAAGAAGAGCTTGCCTTTCCGCTGGAAAACCGAGCCATGCCGGCTGAAGAGATGGGTCCCCGAATTACCGCGATACTGGAACGTTTTGGTATGGCAGCCCTCCGCTGCCGCAATCCCCTTGAGCTTTCCGGGGGCGAATGTCAGCGGCTCTCCCTCGCGGCGGCCCTTATTCAGGAACCAGATATTCTATTTCTTGATGAGCCTACTTCCTATTTGGACGAAGCCCGCTCCCAAGAGCTATTCCGGGATCTGGAAAGCTTACCGCCCCAGGTGACGGTGGTGCTGGTGGAGCACCGACTTGAGCTTGTAGAACATTTTTGCAAGCGCTGGATTTGCATTGATGGGGGAACAATCTCGGAACAGGCTTCCTGGGATGAGGTTCTTGCCTGTACACCGAGTTTGGAACTGCCGGAAACAGCCCCAAGCGCAGATGGAGGTGCTTCTGACGCGGCCACAGCAGAGAAAGGACTTGATAGCAGTGCTGGGCCATCCCAGCCGCTGCTAGAAATTCGAAGCCTGAGCCACCGATACGGCCCGCCCGGCGCGCCACCAATCCTGCACAACCTATCGCTTAGCATCGAGCCGGGGACCATTACGGCCATAATGGGAGCCAGCGGGAGCGGCAAAACAACGCTCCTAAAAAAAATAATCCGGCTCCTCCCAGTAGAACAAAATACGGTTTTTCTGTACGGCCGGGATATAACAAGCATGGCCTCCAAAGAATATTATCAGCATATTGCCTATATTCCCCAAAACCCGGAACACCTGTTTCTGGAAGACACGGTAAAAGCTGAGCTCGCCCATGGAGCTCACAACGCCGAAGAAGCCCTCCGCCTCGCTCGCCTCTTTTCGCTGGAACACCGGCTTAAAGCCCATCCCTTTAAATTGAGCGAAGGGGAAAAGCGGCGGCTCACCCTCTGTATCGCCCTCAGCATGGGTCGGGAATTCATCATTATGGATGAACCGACCTACGGACTTGACCGGGAAGCGCGGCACCGCCTTGCATCCTACCTATCCATGCCCGAATTATCCGGAACAAGCATACTCCTGGTAAGTCACGACAGCCTCTTTGTCAACGCACTGGCAGAACGGGCAAACCGAAACACTAAGATCCTCTGGCTCTCGGAAGGTCAATTTAAGGAGGCAGATTGATGAACGTCCCGCATATGGAACATTCACCCTGTGCCGATTCAGTACTCATGACCCCGCAGGGCAGGAAAAAAGTCGCCTGGCAGCCCAATCCGCTTGCGCTGCTTCTGGCTCAAGTCTTTTTCATGATCCCGGTTCTTTTTGCCATGGACCGCATGACCCCCCTGGTTTTTTTGGCAGCGGGGCTCATCAACCTGTTTGGCATCGCAGGCCTTTCGCTCCGCCGGTTCATCAAGTTGGTACTACCTCTCTCCACCCTGTCATTCGGGCTTTTTTTTATGAACCTGCTATTCCCCGCAGAGGGAATTAACGGCCTTGAACGGGCGATTGCGGTGTTCCTGCGGAGCTTTGCGCTCATCAGCCTTTCTTCTGGCTACATTCTTTCGGTGAGTCCCTATGACATAATCCGGGCCCTCATGCAAAACTGGGGATTAAATTATCGCTTAGGGTTTTCTCTTTTTGCAGGCTGGAATACTATCCCTCTCTTAAAACGGGATATAGAACTTGCCCAAAAAGCACAGGAGATCCGGTCTGCCAGCGCGGTCCGGGCAAAAAAAGGAGGGATTTCCCGCCTTACAAGGCTTCCCGTTACCATTCTGTCAGGGGCCATCCTGCACGGGGAGCGGCTCAGCCTTTCCATGGCCGGCCGCGGACTGGAAGAAACAGGGGAACGAACTTTTTTTCACAGGGTCCCGTGGACCGGTAAAGATAGTCTATATGTTGCGGGCATAGGACTCGCTGCACTGCTCGTTTGGCTGGCGCTTATACGATTGGGGATCTTTGTTTTTGAATTAGGATAAGCTGAATAGTGCCAACACAGTGGACACTATCCGGCGATAATGGCGAAGGCCTTGTCTTTTTCGCTGGGGAGCACATTCTTGGGCATTTTGTCCGTCCCCAAACTGGAGGCAATCATATAAAGAGCACAATGGAGGTTGTTGCCGCGGCAGTAGCTATTTTTAACTTCCTCCGCGTTGGAACCCATGTTTTCACTCTGGTTGTTGTAAAAAGGACACTGGTTTGCAAATTCGCATTCTGTCATAACTTGGATCCTTAGCTTATCTATTGCAGTGATGATATTTTTATCTGGCTCCGCAGGGACCAGAACTTATATGAAGGAGTGTATATGAAAATTGATGTTGATGCTATCCCCTCGGCCATGGCCATTCAGTGCCTTCCCATGGGGCTTGGAACGAAAGCGGAAACCTATGCGGTGGTGGACAGTGTGATTAAACTTATCGAAGAATCGGGGCTCTCCTATGAGGTGGGCCCCTTCGAAACCGTGGTAGAAGGCCCCCTCCCCCGTTTGCTTGAGCTGGCAGGCCAGATGCACCGCCGCATGCTGGAATCGGGAATTAACACTGCAGCAAGCTACATAAAACTGTGGAGCGGTACTGACCTGGGAAGCAGCGAAGAAAAGGTCGGCAAATACCGGAAAAATGCATCAAGTTAAAATACAGCTTCTATGCTTGACTTTTAAGAAGGATAAGGATAGGATATGTCAATATTTAACATTTTAGATTTTTTATAAAGGGAAACGCATGGAAATTAATGATTCAATGGGTTTTATTGAAATTAAATTCGGTCCGCGTTGGAAGTACATCGCAGTAGTGCGAGCCTTTATTCAAAACTTTATAGCCGTCAGTTATTCAGATAATATTCGGGCAGACAAAATTGCCATGGCTGCAAGTGAGCTCCTGGAAAATGCAGTAAAATACGCTCAAGGGGAAGAAACGATTGTAAAACTGCAATTATTACCAGAAAAAGAATCTATCATGGTTTCCGTCTCCAATAGGGCTAGTCCAGAAGCGATTAAGGGACTACAAGAGATTTGGAATAAGGTCATGCAGGGAGATCCCTTACAATCCTATATTGCACAGATGCAGCTTGCAGCAACAAGGAATGACTCTAAGAGCCAATTAGGGCTCGTGAGAATACGATATGAAACGGGAGCAGAAATGAAGCTTGATATTCAAGGAGACTTGGTAACCATTACACTTATTCAAGCTTAAATTGATGATATCGTTTACTAAAATATACTTTATTGGCGAGGATACCTATGAATAAACTAAGCATTGATTCAATTAAACAAGATAAAGTAACCATTGATGTCCAAGATATTTCAGATGGAATCAAAGTAGTTGTTTCCGGAGATATTGATATGCAGGATCCAAGTACCCTGCTCGATCCCCTGTTCGACAAGGTCCACAACGGGGCTGTTTCTTCTGGAATAAAAACAGTTGAACTGGATGTAACAAATCTAACCTTTTTGAATTCCAGCGGCATTAAAGCAATCGCAAAATGGATTATGAAGCTGGCCACCGTAGACGCGAGTAAAAAATATCTCATAAAAATTATTCAAAATAAGGCGATTGCGTGGCAGGCGACCAGCCTTCAGACATTGACATTCTTAGTGCCCGGAAGTGTTAATGTCGTCTGAACTCACAAATGACAGGATACGAAACATACTTGTATCCTGCCAAAAGATTTGTAATCACATTCTTGAACAATACGATGAAGATGCTGAGCGCATAGCTATCATCTCTCAATTACAGGGAGAGCTTAATCATCTCGGTTCCTTAAGTAAGCAAATCCTTGATAATGCTCAGCAAATATATGGAATTTCGGAAAATCTCTCTGGTTCAGCAGAAAATGGATTTAATCTTTCACAGCAAGTACAGTCAAGAGTTGCGGCTCTGGCAGAAATTATAAAAACCTCTTATGAAGATACCAACCGATTGCAGAACCAGTCAGAAAAGATTAATGAAATTCTTAATATTATGTCCGAAATTTCCTCCACCACAAATGTACTTTCCATTAACGCATCTATAGTTGCTGCCCGCTATGGTGCCAAGGGCAGGGAATTTGATGTGGTTGCTCGAGAAATTAGAAAGCTTTCCGAAGGCACTGAAAAATCCTTAAAGGATATAACAACATTAGTCAATGATATAAAAAACTCGATAACCTCTGTCAGTTCAAAACTACAAAAAGTAAACCAGGAAATATTAAATCAGAACGAATCTATTTTAGCTGTGGCCGGAGCTTTGCAAGGAGTCACGCTTGCAGTGGAAGTTATCCGCTCGGTAACCACTATTTCCAAAGAAACCGCAGAAGCAGAGATAGGTACTTTTAAAACCATAGAAGAAGCGCTCGCAAAATTAGCAAGCTGTACTTCTGTTCAGCTATCCAAAGAAAGCATTGAACAACTACACCAGGATCTTGGTGTTGTTTTAGATCAATAGTTTTGCAAGGAGGCTCCAATGCTGCAAATCTTCTCATTATCTTTCTGGTTTATCATAGCCTTTACAATTCCCCTTTGGCTGAGTGCGAACTCAAGGAAAGAATATGGAGATCGTCCGTTCTGGCTTTTAATATCACTGATTCTTTTTACTATTAACGGCAGCTTGGTAAGTATCTATAATTTAAACTTGATTGCTCCTGCAAACCCTTTATACATTTTATTGATCCTAGCACCTCAGGCACTATATCCGGTTATCTTAACGATCACTGAGTATTCAATTCATAGCCAACGGATTCAGAACAATCTTTTACAAGCAGAATTCAATTCCCGGCTGCGAGTTATTTGGATTATAGCCGCTGGCATTATAGCTTCCCTTATATTAGGATTTTTATATTATAATAGCCAAATATTCCTAATATCAGAAATATTATTAGCTGTTTCCATATTCTTTCTTTATTTTTATAATTTTAGCCTTTTCAGCTTTGAAGAGGGAATTATACGCTTTAGTAAGATTCCTTTCATATTGGGAATGTCATTTTCGATTCTTGCGGTGTTTCTGAATCAATCTTCGTATAGTCAAATTGGTTCGTTTATTTTAACCTTACTTAATCTTATATATGCGGCAAGAGTATTTCATGAATATTTTTGGTACAGGATGGAACATTTCAACCAGGTACATGTTCAGCACAAACAAAGAGAAAAAAACAGAACTCTTTTAATCAATGAGATCTTAGCTGCTTCCGCAGCAGATGAAGAGGCTATTATTAAGAATGTACTAGAGCAATATCTAACCCAAATGCAGAATTCATTAGCAAATCCCAATGTAAGATTTAAATCCATGATGCTTTATTCTACAAAGGCGCAAACACTCAGAGTTGATTCTGATAATTTTATTATTGGATATTGTATGCCGCTCATGAATATTGAGACATTAAAACGAATGAACAAGGATGCAGCCCATACTCTCATTAAAGAGAAAACGTTTAATATCGCATCCATTTTAAATATGGAGAATGAACCAGAATCTTTCCCAGAAAATGCCATTTATCAAATGCTAAAAAAGCATGAGATGTTTATTTTAGACAATCCTCCTGTTCATTTAGCTTCTATATTTAAACTAATTGTATTTTATCCTCTCTACAATCAGAATGAATTGATAGGCATGCTGGTCTTATTCAAGGAAGGAGCCAGCTATGTATTTCCTAAAGAAAAATCTATTCTCAATAACTTGACAGATGAATTGTCTATTGCATTAACATTACAAAATGCAAAAAGAATACAGGAAGATAAGAACCGTCTGAGCCAGGAAATGGACGTAGCACGCAATATCCAAGTCTCTGTTTTACCCCGTTCGGTTTTTATAGATGGTTATGAATGTGCTACTACAATGAAGACTGCTACAGAAGTTGGCGGAGATGTTTACGATTTTATTGGTTTGAAAAAGAATAATTACCTCGCAATAGGTGATGTCTCAGGTCATGGGCTGCCAGCGGGACTCATGGCCCTTATTTTCCTTTCAGCACTCCATGGCAGCATTAAGACTTTAGAAGAATTAGGTACTGATCTTCCGGTTTCTAAAATATATGACATCATAAATAAGGTTTTAGTAGAAATAAACCGCAACCGGATTGGCAGCGATAAATTTATGACCGGTAATATCCTTACAGAACAAAATGGGAATTTCACCTATGCAGGCTCCCACCTTATAGGTCTGGTATACCGTGCAGATACAAAAGATGTTGAAGAAATTACCGGGATGATCGACCGAGCTGCATTCCTTGGACTTTCAGAATATGCTCAATCTTCCCAATCGCTCGGTTCATTTACTTTACAAAGCGGGGATATACTGCTCCTGTATACAGATGGTCTTATCGAAGCACGGGACCGGCATGATAAGCTATTCGGTTTAGAGAATTTAAAAAGGGTACTCAAAATGAAAGCCGAAGAATCGCCAGAAGAGATCCAGCGTGAATTGCTTAACCAAGTAGCCGCATTCGCTGAACAAGGGGATTTACGGAAATATCAGGGAAACTTTGCTGATGATATAAGTATGATTATCCTTAAAAAGAAATAACACATCAATCAATAACATTGAAAAAGGGCTGTTCAGTTTTATTCCTGAACAGCCCTTTAAAATTTCCGCTCGTTAACGTCGCTTACCAGCGTCCGCCTCGACCACCGCGGCCACCAAAGTTACCGTTTGGACCCATATTGCCCGCAGGCCCCATCATGCCCATACCGCGGCCAAAGCTGTTGGAAAGATCGTAATCCTTGCCGTTAAAGGTCAGCTTGGTTACCCGCAGGTGCAGGTATTCGGGAGCTCCCGGCAAAGCAACCGCATAGCCTTCCAATTTTACCGCAGCGCCTTCTTTAAGACCGTCGATAAAACCGATGAGCCGGTTAAGGCCGCCTACGTAGTAGGTTTTTCCGCCGCTCTGAACGGCGATCATACCGTTAACCAGGGCAAGCTTACCATCCACTTTAACGGTCTGAAGATTCTGGGTCTGCACTGCGGCAGCGCCAGGGCCAAAGCCAGGACCAAAAGCCTGGGCGGAAAGGGAACCGGCAGCGATGAGGCCGGCAGCGACGATAATCAGAATGCGTTTCATAGCATACTCCTTATGATCGTTAGTTTGGAGTGCTTAATGCAGCTCCGCGATAATTTCGTATCGGCTTATTGCCGATGTGCCAGCCAACGGCTGACACTTATTATATTGCAAATTCCATGCCAAGAAATGATATCCACATCTATTTTCTGCAGAAATCGCAAATTTTATATATTTCTTTATAATAATTATATTTACATCATTTATTTTCTACTGATTAGTAGCGAGGAGAATTGTAAGCATGAAAGAAAGAAATATGATGGGCAAATTTTTCGCACCGTAACAGATGGGGCTAGAAAAAATTTCACAAAGCTGTGGTACAATACAACAAGGAGGAAGGTCATGAGTCTGGATCCACAGATTGAACAGAATATAAATAAGGTGTTTGCGGGAGCCCTTGCTGCAGGC
>JAIWNU010000112.1 GCA_020216655.1 Treponema sp.
CGGCGAACCCTCTACGAATATGAGGTCTACGAAATTCTAAAGGCCCTAGGGCTCCAGGTACCGCGGTATCTTCATATCACCGATCCAATTACTTTGACCGAGGACCAGCTTGGCCCCTTCTTGCCCCGGGCGGTACTGAAGATTGTATCCCCCGACATTGCCCATAAATCCAAGCTGGGGGGCGTAAAAATCATCGATGTGGAAGATCCCCTCTATGTACGCTTTGTAATGGAAGTAATGCGTACAGAGGTACTCTCCCATTTTTCTGAAACAGAAAAACCGCGGATAGACGGCTTCCTGCTTGCAGAACTCATTCCTTTTTCACAAGCCTTAGGCAATGAGGTGCTTATCGGAGTAAAGGAAGACATAGCCTTTGGACCTACGGTAACATTAACTAAGGGAGGGGATGATGCGGAGTTTTTTGCTAAATACTACGACCCGCCGAATCTTGCCCTAGCCCCCCTATCAAAAGATGAAGCATATGCTATAACCCATAACTTAAAAATCCGCCACAAGTTTTCACCGGAGATTCAGGAATCTTATTGTAACAAGATGGGAGACGCCCTTTTCGCTATTTCTCAGCTTGCCTACGAATACTCATTTAGCCGGGAACCTAAGCCAGCGTTTCACCTATTACAGATGGATGTAAACCCCTTTGTGTTTTCTAAAACCACAGGCCACCCCTTCGTAGCAGTCGATGGCTTTGCCCAATTCATGCCCTCCGAAGAACGGAATATATCCACCACATGGAAGAAGCGGGATTCGCTTAAGGCCTTTTTTGAACCCTCTGGCATTGCCGTTGCCGGGGTTTCCTCCGATGCAACCAAATACAACATGGCCCGAATTATTGTGGGGCTCTTAACCGAACTTGGCCGCGAAGATGTGTATTGCCTTAACCCCAAAGGGGGCAGCACCGAAATAGCAGGGAAAACCTTTCCCCTCTATCCGACCATCCAAGATATTCCAGTCAAATGCTCCCTCTATGTTTTTGCAGCCCCCGCCCAGCGGACCGTTGAATTCCTGGAAACCGTTCCGGACGGTTCTGCGGTTATCCTGATTTCGGGCATTCCATCAGAAATACATTTCACCGATTTTGCCGCCATTGTAGCCCAGCACAGCCAGCGGGGACTCCGTATTATCGGCCCTAACTGCATGGGGGTATTTTTCGCACCAGACAAAAACCGTAAGGGGGTAAATACCCTCTTTCTGGGAGATGAGCGGCTCCCCATCCGCTGGACCGAACACTCCAATGTGGCCCTCTTTACCCAGTCGGGGGCCATGGGTATTACCGCGGTTGAACGGGCTCCTTATTGGCCCATTTACCGTACTATTGTTTCCTTTGGCAATAAGGTTGATGTAAATGTACCGGACCTCGTGGGCTATTTCTGCGAGGAACCGCCTATTTCAGTCATGGCCATGTACCTGGAGGGCCTTGGCCCCGGCGAAGGCAGGGCATTTTTTGAAGCTGCCAAAAACAGCTCCAAACCCCTTATCGTGTATAAGGCAGGCAGGACCGAAGCCGGGGCCAAGGCCGCGGCAAGCCACACGGCCAGTATGTCCGGCGATTACGAGATTTTCCAGGCCGCATGTTCCCAGGCGGGCATTATTCTTATTGATGAGCTGCCCGATTTTTATAACGCCGTTAAGGCATTTTCTATGCTTGATTCACGCCGGCCCCAGGGCTTGCGGGTAGGCGGCGTCGTTAATGCCGGACTAGATGCCACCATGGGTGCGGATCTTCTCGGGAATTTAAAACCTGCGGTTTATACATCAGAAACCAACCAGACTCTGCAAAAGCTTAACATACATGGACTCCTTAATGTGGGAGCCTCATTCCTCGATGTTACGCCAATGACGGACGACAGGCTTTTTGCGGATATCGTGGATACCATGCTTGCGGATCCCCAGGTGGATTGCGCCTTTGTCGCTATCGTACCCCACGTGGAAACCCTTAAAACAACGGAAGATCTGTGCAGAGAAGCGGATGCGCTGGGCCCGCTCCTGGTAAAGACCGCGGCAAAACACAATAAACCCCTTGTTATTTCCGTTAATGCAGGGTCCCGTTACCAGGGCCTGGTCCAGGTGCTGGAAGAAGGGGGTATCCCGGTCTATCCGGACATTCGGTCAGCCATGCGCGCCCTGGATACCTTCTGCAGCTATTGGGTCCGAAATAAATAAAAGATGCACTATATATCTTGCTTTTTATTGTTTTCCATACTAAAATACTCATGTTATAGATTCATTCCAAAGGTAAGGAGGAATATATGAATCGAAAATTACTGATTGCATCGAGCCTGCTTCTCGTAATGGGTGGGATCCTGTTTGCCCAGGATCTCAAGATTGACTATCAGGTAAACGTAGCCGCCGATGACCCGGCCAACTACTTTACCTTTAGCGGTCCCATTCGGTATATGGCTGCTGAAAAAGATACTCTGGACGCTACTACTGGCGCTTCCAAGCTTGGTTCAACCCATATTTTCATGCCCTACCTGTATGATGTAAAGGGTAAGGCAGTATTGCCCACCGGCTTACGGGGTCTGTTCCTCTTTGCGGTAGCTCCCAAGGATCAGCGGGTTCTGGATAATCTCACGGTGAGCAAGGCCGCCGACGGGGTTATTACTATACAGTATGTACACCGCGGAACGGCATATAAACTGGTAACCGATAAAAACGGTAAATTCACCTTCCCGAAAGGGGATTTCGTACGCAGGGCTATCGGATTCATTCAGGGAACTAATCCCCAGGTAATCCACACAGATTTCTCTGCCGACGGCACCGCAGCGAAGGTTAACTGGGCAAAAGTGTGGGACGCGAAGATTCCCGGCGGTAAGGAAATAAAGGCAGGGGTTGCAAATAAGACCGGAGACATTACCGATGATAACGGCGTTGCCGATGCCATGTACAGCTGGAACGGAGAACTGCAGGTTACGTTTGATAAAAATATCCTTAAAATTGTCGGTGGTCTCACTGCAGTGAAACGCTAAGAATCAGGTTAATTAGCTCTTCGTACTTAATGAGGGGTTAATGAGGGGGGATGTCCTAAACTTATTGGACATCCCCCCTTTTTTTTACAGTTTATCAGTATCGATCCGTAAGAGCTTTCCGTTCGCCGTTCCAATATAAAGGTTTCCGTCTACCAAGATGGGACGGGCGCTTGCCACTTCAGGCAGGGGACTCCGTTTCAGTATGGCCCCGCTTGCTGCATCGGCTATAACAAGGCTTGGACCGCTTGAACTCCAGTACAGCTTACCCTTGGATAAAAGCGGCGGTGATTCTACGTTGGGAATCGGAGCCCCGATCATGGTTCCATCAGCCAGAGAAATGCTTCTCAGGGTCTTATCCTGAAGCCAGACATAAAGCTTCCCCCCATCTAATTCCGGATCAGAACGTATAGATTGATCGAGCTTAACATCCCAGAGCATTCGGTAATTAACTGCATCTATCGCAACTACCCTTCCGCTCTTGGCAGCGATATATACCCGGCCATCTTTAACGCGGGGACTTAAAACGTCCGCAGATAGGTTGATCGCTATTTCGTCAAGAATTCGGGCATTTTTTAGATCAATAAAGACTGCCTTACCTTGTCCGCTTACCGCGACCAGATGGGGTTCTGCAAGCACAAGGGGAGCAATTACCCCGCCCAGCACAGGAATTTCAGCTATTACCTCAGCGTTTTCCTGTCTCAGGATGGTCACTCCCCGAGGAGTAGCCAAGGCGAGCCCATTCGGAACTGGCACCGGCTTTGCCTGCGGAAGTCCTTGCCAGGAGTCAAATGCATAAAAACCCCGTTCTCTACCTGTATTGGCATCGAGTATGGTCAATTTTTGTTGTTCGACCACTGCGATGGTTGTATCGAGGGCTGTAAAAGATACGACAGCTTGGCGCTCATACAATTTTTTACCCTGCTGATCTACAGCGTATAGGTTTCCCTTGGAATCCATGAGAAGAACGACCTCACTGGTTCGGCTCATCATACCGGTAAATGCGGTAGACGCTAAAGGAACTGAATACACGAGGCCTTGATAATTCGGAGTAACGCTTACCTTTTTTGAATCGCTTGAGGCTTTAGACTGGGGAGCAAAGTATCGTTCTGGAAGCGCAGCGGGCAGTGCGGCGCTGTCTTTTCCGGGATCCCGCATCCTGTCAAGGACTTCAAGCAAGGTTCGGGAATACTCGGATATTAAAAGCGCCGGCATCATACGGTTTAGCTTTGCAAAGGACCGTTCCGCTTCCGAATCGGGCCCTGCCAGCACCGCCGCAGGGTCTCGAACTGCTTCAAAGTCGGTACCCCGGGCCTGCAATTCCTCGGCCTGATGAACGAGGGAGCCATAAGCCGATTCTGCGCTGTTGAGCAAGGTTTCGTATTCACCAGCACCAAGGGCCGATTCTTGACCGCCTACGGTGATCTCCTGTCCTGGGCCGGCCTTTGGAGCGAGCGTAAAGGCTGTCGCCACCACCGCCCCGGCAAGCGGATTTGCCTGGCGTCCATCTATCAAGCTGGTAAATAATTTTCCTTTCGGGAGGACCGCAACGCTTCCTTCCCGGACAGCGACCAGGGTCCGCTCAGTTCGTGCAAGTTTCTCATAGCCCACGATAAATTGGGTGCCCCGGACTCCCGCAGCAGAGTTGGGGGTTAACACGAGAAATTCATCCTTGGAAGAAAGTTTTTTAACCTTGGCAGCCACTGTTCCCGCAAGAAGAGAAAGGTCAGCCGTATCATGGTCAGCCTGCTGCATCGCTCGGGATATGATCATCGTTAGGTTGACTGTGGTATTCGGGAAAAGCCGAATGGTCGCAAAGGATCCATAGGCGATCTCGGCAGAACCATCTTTTCCGGTACTTATCGTATCTCCGGCCATGAGTTCCAGACCTTCAGAGGCCGTCAGGGATTGGGAATCGCGCTTAATACTGACTGAGCCTTGTATAAATACTAAAACCGGCTGTATAGATTCTGGTTTAGCATTTGAGTCAGCTGCAGCAGCATCGCCATCAGAACTATCGCCTGCGGCAATATCGCTATTTGCGATAAGACTCGAAAAATCTTGGCGGGGATTTTGGGAAGATTTTTCATCATTTTTACCAGCACTGCAGCTCGTGACTCCCAACAGGGCTAAGAACAAGAGGATCATTGTAACATAAGGCTGTGCAAATCTGTTCATACTGGTAAAGGTACCACAAAAAGCAGTATATTTACAGAAGAATTAAAGCATTGGAGGCAGCATATGAAGCTGTATAGCAGGGGACAACTGGTGTTTTATTCCCTCTTAAGCGGGCTCCTGGTGGCCCTCTTTGCCATAGGATTAGGTCTTATAAAGCTTCCTTTTTTTGGTACATCTATTAGCACAGTTAATACTATCCAGCAACAAAGCATCCCGCAGATACAATTGCAGCAATCCTCTGGAAACGTACAAGCAATTCAGACTTCGGAGCTCACCCCATATACGGAGGACGAGCGGGAAAATATTGATGTATACGAGCGGCTCAACGAAGCGGTTGTTAATATTACCACCGAAACGGTGGCCATAAACTGGTTTCTTGAACCGGTACCGCAGGACGGTGGGTCCGGGTCTGGTTCTATCATCGATACCAGGGGCTATGTACTGACCAATAACCATGTGATTGAAAATGCCTACAAGATTTTCATCAACCTGGCAGACGGGAGCCAGTTCGAAGGCAAGGTAATCGGCACGGACCCGGAAAATGATATCGCGGTTCTTAAGTTCGATCCGCCCAAAGGCATGCAGCTTAAAACGGTTCCCTTCGGAGATTCGGGGAACCTTAAGGTTGGCCAAAAAGTATTAGCTATTGGTAATCCCTTTGCCCTGGAACGCACTCTCACAGTGGGTATCGTTTCCGGGCTAGGCCGTCCAATCCAAACATCCAAAAACATTATCATCCGGGACATGATACAGACCGATGCATCCATTAATCCCGGTAATTCCGGCGGACCCCTTCTCGATTCTCAGGGCCGTATGATTGGCATTAACACGATGATCTATTCCCCTTCAGGAGGGTCGGTAGGGATCGGTTTTGCCGTACCAGTCAACACGGCAAAACGTGTGGTGGCAGAATTAATACAGTATGGGAAGGTCCGCCGGGGCTGGATTGATGCCACCGTTGTTCAGCTCTTCCCCGCATTAGTGAATTACGCAAAACTGCCTGTCTCATCGGGGCTCCTCGTATCCCAGACGAAAAAGGGCGGCTTTGCAGAACGGGCTGGAATCCGGCAGGGCACAGAACCGGTACGGTACGGAAACAGTGTCATTTATCTTGGCGGCGATATTATTACCATGGTAGACGGGATCAAAACTACCCGTCTTGCGGACCTGTATTCAGCATTGGAGGATAATAAGCCGGGGGACAAGGTGAATATAGAAATTAACCGTAACGGGAAGACTATTCCCCTCACCATAACCCTGGCAGACCGAGAACAGGTTCTGGCAAAATAATACGTTTATTGATGGGAGCCACTGCTGCTTTGCGGTGCTGCTGGCAGCGCAGCAGAGCGGCCCTGCCTTAAAGATTCTCTTGAGCCAGGACAGCTTCCACTGCTGCCCTGGCAGGGCCGCTTAACCCCCGAATAACTCGGATGCCAAAGGATGAAAGCTGCCGTATGGCTCCTTCGCCGATGTTTTGAGCGATAAGCACTTCTACTTTTTTCTTTGCTAGTTCACTGGCCACACCGCTTTTGCAGCCCCCAAGTCCTGGTAGGGCAAAAGATTGCTCAGCGGTAATGGTGAGGCCTTCTACCGTATAAATGGCAAACAATTCACAATGGCCAAAATGGGGGAAAATAAACCCCGAAGCATCGGTGGGAACCGCTATTATCATGTTTTGTCCATCCTCATTCTGCAATATCGTATTTCCACCGCCAACACGCAATACTTTTCCATTCACCAGGGCATCAGCTACTTTTTTACGGGCACTCTCGATGATACGGCCAAAGGTTTGGCGAGAAATACCCATCCGAAGCGCCGCTGCCTCCTGATAAAGACCTTCATAATCTGCAAGCCGCAGAGCTTCAAATTCGTCCAAGGATAGAACCACGTCGGACAGGGCTTGCAGGGGACAGGCAGCTGCAGGATGAAAAATGTCATAGGCCGGAACGGTCTGAATACGTCGATCTCTTATCGGTCGGGGCATAAAGCTCCTAGATCCCTGCCCACTTTAACAAAGGCTTCCACACAACGGTCCACCATCTGGTCCGTATGGGCTGCCGAGAGCTGGACACGAATACGGGCTAAACCGCGGGGCACCACAGGATAGCTGAATGCAATAACATAAATTCCTTCTTCCAGCAAGGCCTGGGCCATACGAACTGCCAGTATTTCATCTCCCAGCATGATGGGTACTATTGGATGGTGCCCATGGCGGATGGTAAAACCCGCTTCTTCCATGGCCCGGCGGAAACGCATAGTATTCCGGGCAAGTTGGTTGCGCAGGTCCTGCGCATTTGCCGCTATACGGAGTGCTTCCCTTGTGGCCCCTACTATGGCCGGCGCCAAGGTATTGCTGAATAGGTAGGGCCGGGCTTTCTGTCTGAGCCACTGAATCAGTTCACGACGCCCCGAGACGCAGCCCCCGGAAGCTCCGCCTAAAGCTTTTCCAAAGGTGGTGGTGATGAGATCTACCCGATCTTGCACATTCCAGTGCTCCGCGGTGCCTCGCCCATTGGGGCCAATAAATCCCGTAGCATGGCTGTCGTCCACCAGAACCAGCGCATCGTACCGATCCGCCAGGTCGCAAATGGTCTTAAGATCCGCAATGTCGCCATCCATCGAGAAGACCCCATCGGTGACAATCATCCGGTATTTTGCATCCGCGGCTTCCCGCAGTTTCTGTTCAAGGTCAGTCATATCCATGTGATTATAGATGAGCCGCCGGGCCTTACAGAGCCGGACACCGTCTATAATGGACGCATGGTTCAGTGCATCGGTAAGAATAGCTGATTCGGCATCGAGGAGGGCTTCGAACACACCGCCGTTTGCATCAAAACAGGATGAGAACAATATGGTGTCTTCGGTGCCTAAAAAGGCGGACAATTCCTGTTCCAAAAACCGGTGCTGTTCTTGGGTCCCGCAGATAAAACGGACGGACGACAGCCCATAGCCCCACTCATTCATTGCTTTTGTGGCAGCTTCTATCAATTCTGGTCTATTTGCAAGTCCCAGATAGTTATTTGCGCAGAAATTAAGGGCTTGAATGCTCCGGCCATCGGGTAACCGGGCAGTAATTTCAGGTCCCTGGGGGCCCTGCAATACCCGTTCTATTTTATAGAGCCCCTGGTCTTCCAGTTCTTTAAGCCGCTGTTGTAAATCTGCTTTCATTCGTTCATACATAGAACTGCCTCCCGCCGAAATTGGCTTAGTGAATAAAGCCCAAACCTATACTGCTAAAAGCTCCAAACTGTTCGCGATAATACCATAGGCCGCCATACAGGTGAAATACAAAAACTGAGGGTTTGGGGAACCAGTGAAGTTCCGCCGCTGCAAATATCGGTCCCGACGTCCAGCCCAAACCAGCTTCATTTTGCCCAAGCCATATCATTTTAGCCGATGTTCCGCCGGTAATGGTTGCACCCATTCCTGCAAAGCCTGCGCCGAGTTCCAGGCCCGGGAATGCAGTATAGCCCGAGCTATTGAGGTCCATCGGCCACAACAAAGCGGGGCTTATACCGAAACCAGCCCATTTCCACAGGGGTATAAAGATTGGAAGTCCCATACGGAAGCCGCCCATTGAGCCGGACCAAGAAATTGCTGTTGGATCAGAAAGGGGTGAAAGCTCCGCAGCGGTCCATGAAAAATCCAAAGCTAAATTCATGGGGAAATCCGGAGCACTCTTCAGAAATGCCCTTCGTAAAGCCAGGGATAGCTGGTTTGCGAGAGGGTCCTGGGCTGCGTCAAATTCACCAGAAACACCTACTTCCCAAGAGTTAGCTGGAGAAAACCTGAGCCCAAAGGAGAAGGGGACTGAATTGAAAGGAGAAGCAGCCCCGAAGGGAAGACCAAAAACCAGCCGGGAATCCATCTGGAATGAGCCGCTCCCCAAGGTTTCAGGCAGCGGCATATACAAGAGACCAGAAGCTCCAGAGGCAATACTCCAGGGCCTAATAACCAGAGAAGAATCAATCACAATCGGAATTTGTTTTGTTACGAGGACCGGTTCGCTGTCATCATACGGTATGGAATTTGCGGTAAGTATCAGCGTATATGACCCATCACGCAAAATAGAGCCAGATGCATCAGTACCCTTCCAGGTGTGCTGCTGGTTCTTTTCGCTGAACGGGGAGAACCGATACTCATACACAGGCGAATTATTGGAATCTACAATTGTAAGCGTCCCCGTTCCCGCTGCGCTAACCGAAAAACGTATATCCGTAGCGCCAAGCATGCCGGAATTATAAGGATTAAGCCGCCGCCGTTCGCTGTAAAAGTCACTGATACGGAAGCTTGCGGGTTCCAGCCGAACAGTCAGGATCTGGGGAAAATCCTGAAATACCATAACGGTCCGCTCTACACTCTCCCATCCAAAGGCTTCAACCCGGACACGGTGAAAACCGACAGGGAGTTTTAGATAGGGCGAGGAGACCGCAAGGTCATCCACAAAGAGCTGCGGTTCAAGAGGCAAACGTTCGGGTCCGGGGCTGCCAGGCCGGCGTTCGATTTCTATACTGAGCAGTCCTGTAGCTCGGGCTAAAACCAAGGTAAGATCAAGCCGTTTGCCGGAGGTCAGAGTAATCAGCACAGACCGTGTTTCGTAGCCTTCCTTAACGAGTACAAGCTGATAGGTTCCCGGAACAAGGGTAGCCAAAATAAGGGGAGTACGGCCCCTGCGAATTCCGTCAATATAGACCTCAGCCTCGGCAGGTACGCTCTGAATAACCAGACCATTTCCATCACTCTCCAGATATAGATCCTGGACAGGGACTTTCGCATATATTGGAGCTAACAATAGGAACAGCAATACACAAAAAATGGGTATTTTTTTTTGATACATCATATTTATTATTATAACTCAAAAAGAATTTATTGTGACACCATAGAAGAATAAAAAAAGGCCGTCCGGCATGTATCCGGATGGCCTTATGTTGTTAGGCTCCTGCAGAAATGGGAACCCCGGCGGAGAAATCAGTCTGAACGGTTACTGTCCGTGCGCCTAGCGCAGCATCGAGCATGAACAACCCGGGACCGGTGTCCCCTGCAAGCTTGAGCCGCTGGAGGATTTCTGTAT
>JAIWNU010000113.1 GCA_020216655.1 Treponema sp.
TGGGATTGTATCTCCCCGTTATTTATACCAATGATCTTTTTAATCCCAACAGCTGGTATCACCCCAATGGTAACGATGAATGGTCCTTCGGTAGCGAATACTGGAATACGGATCCGACACAGGGAGCCTTGGATGCATTGCAGGACCTGGCTCTTAAAATCCGCTTTATTGAGTATGGACAACCTCTGGTTGACCCCCTGTATCTTAAGGTCGGAAATCTTTCGAATATGACTATCGGCCATGGAGTCCTGATGCGGAATTTCGCCAACGACACGGATTTCCCCTCGGTAAGGCGGGTTGGTATTAACGCTGGCTACGATGCCGGGCCATGGGGAGTGGAAGGGGTTGTAAATGATCTCGGAAAACCTGAGATTTTCGGTGGCCGCATTAAATTGCTTTCATTCTTTGGTGTAAGCGCTATAGCCGACATTAATCCCGCAGGAAGCCTTGCAACCCAGGCTGGACGGGATAGCATCGGCGATCCAATGATTATAGGGTCTGCTCTGGACCTGGATTTCCCCATTCTGAAATTGAGCTTCTTGAACCTCCGGGCCTTTGCGGATGTTGCTGCGGTAGCCCCCTATAATAGAACCGCCACCGGTAGTCTCAAAGAGGGTTTGCAGTATCAGGCAATTTACAATCCAGAGTATGGCAGCGGTTTCGAAGCATTCAGAAACTACGGCTTTGTATCCGGTTTTATGGGCAAGGCATTGATGGTTGACTGGAGGCTTGAATACCGGTATTACCGCGGCGCCTATCGGCCAACCTTCTTTGACAATACCTATGAACGGAACAGGGTAAAATACGCTCTGGATTTCTACAATCTGCTCACTGCAACAAACGCTTCTAATGATGTAACGGTAAATGGCATATACGGCGAAGCGGGCTTCTCCCTGATTAAAGACAAGATTGTATTTACCGCTGGCTACATGATGCCCTGGAGTCCCGATTCAAATGCAAGCTGGGATGTGATTGCTCAACAGGATTATATCCTTGCAAAACTGGTTATCAACAAAGGACTCCTGCCCTTCTATGATATCTCCGGCGCTATCACATACGAACGGACAGGATTCGCCTATGCGATTAGCAAGGGACAACCGCTGGTAGATGCAAACACCATTTTCTCAGGTGAAATTGTCGTTCCCATAGCCAGCACTGTTGACTTTGCAGTCGTACTTGCGAACAATGCGGTACTAACTACAAGCCCAACCTTGACAG
Source organism: Treponema sp. (assembly GCA_020216655.1). Lineage (GTDB taxonomy): Bacteria > Spirochaetota > Spirochaetia > Treponematales > Breznakiellaceae > Gracilinema. The sequence goes on from JAIWNU010000113.1 coordinate 1,219, forward strand.
ATCCCCAATACAAAACAAGTCCAACCATTACATTTGAGACAAGGATTCATTTCTAAAACGACATAATAGATAATGAAAGGGCCATCCAGATCTTTTGGATGGCCTTTTTTTATCTCTCTTTTAACATCAAAGCCTTTATTGATTGCTTTTGATTGTCTGAAAGTTTTGAATCAGATAGTAGAAGGTTAAATTGGGTTTCATCTTTGTAGCCTGCAGCAAGAGCCGATTCAATATACTTTAATCCTTGAGTGTCAGAGGGATCTGAAATCATAATATATTTTCCTAAAAGGAAATCGATCTCCCCCTTCTGTAATCCTGCCGCTGCTTCCCGGTTACTTTGTTTTATTTTTTTAAGAGCCTCAATAGCACGGGCAAATAATGATTGCCCTCCAGCTACTTCTGCAAATTCTTTTAATACCACTGGATCATCGCCCTTCTCAAGCCATTTTGAATAATGGTCAAGCGCCTCTGGATATCCAAGTTTTTTTTCTGTTCTTGCAAGCAGGAGCAGTGCATCCCTATCTTCACCCGCATGGGCGTTCAAATTTTTAAGTATGGATAAGGCATCATTATACTTTTTTAATCCATATAAAACGAGCGCATAAGTATAACCGCTGTCTTTGCTTTCAGGGCTGAGGGCTACCACCCTTTTATAAAGGGTTTCCGCTTTTTCAAATTTTTGTGAGGCCAAATATGAAAAGGCTGCAGCTTTTAAAAGCATAAGATTATCTGCGTCTTTTTTTAGTAAATTTTCGAAAATCTGTGCAGCCTCATCATATTTTTGCTGTATAAAAAGTATTCTTCCTATGTAATAAAGAGATGCGGCCTCGGTCTTTTTAAATCTGCTTGCTTTTTGGAACCATACCTCTGCTTCATTATATTTGCCAAGATCAAAATATGCTTTTCCTATAGAATAAAGCTCTTCTTCTGAAACAGAAGAAGGTCCCGTAACGCAGGAGGAGAGAGAGAAAAGGAACAAACCTGTAAATAGAATGTTAACCAATACTATAGTTTTCTTCATCTATTGGCCAAGCACGGTATCTTCTATTTCTCTTAGCTGGGACCGGTATAGATTTGCTATGTTAGAACCATAGTCTGCTATAAGCTGCATAATATTCCTCGGATGCTCTTCTCCATCTTTTCCATTAATCCGGTCCCCCGCATCACCTAAACCGGGAAGAATATAGGCAGCTTCATTGAGCACTGGATCCATCCAAAGCGTATATACCTTGCAGTTATCCAGGGCCCGCACCACCCGTAATGCGCCTTTTAAGGCAGAAATAACATTGAAAAATTGTACCGAACGGGGCTTTACTCCCTGATCGAGCAGATACTTAACAACTGTAACCAAACTGCCGCCAGTCGCATTCATGGGATCTGCGAAAATGAGGTCCTTGTCGTTCAATTTTTCTAAATCAAAATAGGATTTTTCTAAGTCGAGAATATACTCCATGTCATTTTCGTGTTTCGTATCATCCCGCTTAATCTTAAACAATGCAAAAGGAGTAACATAGCTATGGGATGAATATTCTTGTATTTCCTTTGACATAATCATAGATGGCAGCAGGGCGCCGCGCAGCATGACACACATCACGGTATTTTCTATTTTGTCATCAATATTAGGTATTTTATGAACCGCATAATTCTGTACCGGTACGGTAACCGGTGTTTTTACAATAAGATAATTTTTACTTGATACCTGCGTCCCTGCGTATGCAAGCTTGAACAGCATTTCATAGGCCCGTTGTATATAATAAACAAATTCCTGTCCCCCAGTACGGACATCCCTGAGCTTTGCAATAAGTCTTGATGCTTCAGGATGACTTTCTTGAGGAGTCAGAAAGGAATAAACATGAATACCCATTTCTTCTTTGCAGATTTCCTGCATTTTTCTGCCCATTTCGTTGTACAGTTCTATAAGATTCTGTTCTTCCCTGGCTCGTTCAGAAGCCGATTGGGTTGTCGTTAAGATACTGAACGAAAGCATTACCTGCCGGTATAAAGCATCCATTCGTGTGATGTTTTCTTTGTCATTTTCTGTCAAAAATCCATCCAGATCTTGAGCTTTTAATACAATCTTATTCACGATAAGGCTCCTTATTTTTTCATCCAATAACGCAAACCAAGTTCAGCGGCAAAAAAGAAATCGGGGAACTTAAGATTTGGGGAGATAGACAAACCAAGCGATGGATCGAGGGCAAGAAATAATTCGTATTCCTTGTTTATATGCCATGATAAACCGATCGGCAGACGCAATCCAGCGGCTGATAATAACTCCCCTTGAATAGAGCCCATATTAAGATATCCGCCAATACCAAAATACCAGTCAAGATTAAAATCTTTTTCGGAAACCAGATCCTGATCGTATATGTACTTATCGCCGGTAACACCGAAAGCCACATTGTTATTTTGGATGCCAAGATAAGCAGCCCAATAAATAGGTATGCTGGGCAGCTTAAGGCTTAAACCTAAATTGGCACCGGTTCCAGCGAGCCCATAACTGGTTCCAATAACGCCACCGATACCAGTACCTTTTCCATGATCAGCAAACAGTTCGGTATTAATGAATAATGTGGCAATAATTAAAATTACTATAGCCCTTGATTTCATATTGCTCCTCCTATGGCTGTTGATTTATTGGTTCAATATAAGGTTTTTTTAATTGTGTCTGGGACCTTTTTTGCCATTCTTCAGCTTGCTCATACTTTGACAATATGGTCCACAATGAAAATGCAGTAGATCTTTGGCCAACGGCAAAGAGTGCTGCTGCAAGATAGTAGTTTGTCTTGTAATAGTCAATATCAACGATAAAAGGTTCTAGATCGACATACCGATTGAGATTGCGCAGTAATTGAGTGTAATCAGAAAATATGTATCCGTATTCACGGCGCTGAATTTCCTTAATGAGCAAGGTATTTTGTATAAGAAACGCGTAGGTAAGATGTTCCACAGCCTTATCATATCTACCTGTTGTATAGTAATAAAAACCAAGTTTACGATGGGCTGGCTCAACATCGGTGAGATCATATCTGTATAAAACGAGAAAACGATTTATTCCGTCTTCAGTTAAGGTTTTAAACATTGCGGTCCTTATAAATGATTGAGAACGAGTGTCAGCGGACCATAGCGTGTCACTAGATAATATATTGATAAGGACCTTTTCGTAGTTTAGATAATCTTTTAATAAATAATGCATTTCTGCAATTTTATACCTAATTACAGTTGTAAACCCGTTATTTTCTACTGAAAGCTGCTGTGAAAGGGAGCGTTCATACTGTTTTAAGGCTATTTTTAGTTCTCCTTCAATTCGATACACTTCGCCAATCCAAAATTCAACTTCAGGGTATATCCGTAACTGGTCTATAAGGCTAATAATTTTTTGAGAAGAATCTTGGATAACCGTATCTTTATATTGGTATTTTATTTCGGATATTATATCTGAGATCCTCTTATTTGGCTTATCCTTAAGAAACAGTTCCAGTTTACTCAGCGAGTCTCCTAAAGCACGAACTTCATTTAATGAAAGGAAATCTATCCAGTCTTTCTGCATTTTGCTATATACAGCATCTCGTTTTCTTTTTGCATCTTCAAATGCATTCAGTGCTTTTCCGTATTCACTGTTTCGGAAATACTGTTTTCCCTTTTCTAAGACAAGCCAATAAGGATCTTCTGATACTTGCGCCAATAATGGGAAAGGATTGGTAAAATGTAAAAGGACGAGAAAACAAAGTATTTCAGAAAATCTTCGTTTCATAATTTATCCAATTCTTCGCTGAATGCATGGTCAGCATCTTTTGCTTCGACAGTTCGAACAATCTTACCTTCTCTAAAAATAAGAACCTTGTCTCCAGCCCCGGTAATGCCAATATCAGCATGTCGTGCTTCCCCAGGACCGTTAACCACACAGCCCATCACTGCCACAGTTATATCTTTTTTTAGCATATAAAGCCGATCCCGCCAACGCTCGGTAAATTCATGGGTGTCAAAGCTGTTCCTTCCACAGCGAGGACAGGAAACTATGATTACCCCCTGACCTTTGTTATCTTTACCGCTTGAATCTGCCACGGCACTCACAATTTCCCTGCCGGCAATAACCTCATTTTCCACCGTATCAGATAAGGATACTCGAATGGTAGAACCTATCCCTTCTGACAACAGCGCATGCAGTGCAACGGCGCTTCGCACAATACCGGGGATCAACGGTCCCGCTTCAGTCACTCCCAAATGAAGTGGCACATCGGTCTTTTTTGCGATAATTCGATTGGCTTCCAATGTATCATATACGGATGAAGCTTTCATAGATAAGAGAACATTGGTAAAACCGAGAGATTCAAAAATCTCAAGTTCCCGTTCTGCTGTGGCAACCAGAGCCTCAGCTCGGCTCATTTTATGATTATCAACTGCATTTCTTAATTCAACCGGAAGACTCCCCGCATTAATACCAATCCTAATGGGAACACCCTTTTCGGCAGCCTTTGATACAACTGCTTTTACTTTGTCTAAAGAGCCAATATTTCCAGGATTAATTCGTATCTTAGCAATGGGAAAGTCCATGCAGCGGAGGGCAATTTTGTAATCAAAATGGATATCTGCCACAAGAGGCATGGTGACTCGTCGGGCCAATTCACCAAGCACTTCTGCAGAATCTATATCAGGTACAGCAAATCTAAGTAAACTGCACCCCATTTTTTGTAGTGTATCAATACGCTGCTCTATTTTTTTTCCAGCTTCGCCTTTGAGCAATGTTCTATCTAAATGATCCTTCCACATGGTCTGAACAGCCACAGGATAAGAACCACCTATAAGAACCGAAGATAGGTGTTCGAAACCACCGATTTTTACAACACGAACCATCTGTATTCGTTTCATGGATTACCACATGAAAAGACGGAGAAACCCATTCGCACTAGACCGAGTTTCTCCGCGTATCCGTGGCAAAGAATAGGGTTAACCTGCGATACCCAGGGAGAAAACCATTACAAAGAGTGCAACAGTTTCGATAAGACCTACTACAAGAATATAGTTACCGAAGCCCTGTCCAGTCTCTGCCAAAGCATCGGATGCATAGGCAGCGGCTTTTCCCTGATAGAGAGCTGAAGCTCCCATGGCAAGTCCGGCAAAAAGACCTACTGCCAACTTACCGACTCCGTCAAGACCGCCGCTTCTAATTGCATTCATCAATATAAAACCATATATGGTCTGGGTAAGAGGAGCCCCGGCGAAGGCGACCAAGAGGAACGGCACCGGCTTGTTTTGCAAAAAACATTTTTTCCAAGAACCGATGGCGGTCATACCGGCAATGCCGGCTCCGAGGGCAGAACCAAAAGCTGAAAGGCCCAATGCAGCAGCAACACCAATCATTCCGATATCCATAATCTTCTCCTTATCATGTAATATGCCCTATTACTGGGAAGTTTCTTTTACAGCAAAGGGCGAATATTTGACACCAGACCATTCCATTCCGAGATGGCCGGAGTATTCCAACATATTAAGCCGAACCCCATGAACGACAACCGAAAGGGCGCTCATGGCCAGGTTAAGCCCATGCCCAAAGAACAGTATGAGGGCCCCCGCAAGTATCCTGACTAAGCCTCCTGGAAGCCCCGCCGCCATACCGTTAAAACTCTCTGCGATAGCATAACCCGCAAGTCCCACTGCAAACAGACGAATGTAGCTGATAATATCAGAGAAACTTGATACCGCAGAAAGAAAGGTCGGCAGAAAGTTGGCAAAACTCTTTAAAATATTGGCAAAAAAGTTTCCTCCTTTCTGTTCGGCAAATACAAAATAGGTGACAAGCCCGCCCCCAATCATCCAGAGGGCAAATGGCGGAACCGGAAAGGCGGTCTTGTCAAGCACCAGGTTCAGTACGAGAAAATAAAGCCCTAAAACCATTGAAAGCCAACCAAGCTGTGCAAAGGCAGTCAATGAAGGCAGTGCTTTTTTAATATTTTTTGTATGGGCCCATACAAGCTGTACTGTCCCTATAATGAAACACAGGTGCTTTACGTTCTGCTGTACCAAACGAGCTGCTTCTTTAGGAGACAACGCAGCATTTGGCTTAAAAGGAGGAATAACCAAACTCTTCAGGAAAGACGGCAAACTTTCGTAAGGGAGCGCAAACCAGGTGCCATTTATTGCACCCCAAATAATTGTTGCAGAAGAAAGCAGCAGCAAAAGAAGCACCCCATCCGCAATTTTTCCTGTTTTCTTTTTACCTTTTAAGCCAGCCCACAGACTCAGCAGCAAAATCAGAGCGCCGTATCCTGCGTCTCCGATAATCATGGCAAAAAAGAGGGAGAAAAAGACCAGGAAGGACATGCTGATATCATATTCATGATAACCCGGTACAGTACCAAGAAGGTCAAAAATGGGCTGCACAATTCTGATGTAAGGCGGATTGCGAACAAGGGTCGGGGGAGCATCGCCTTCCGAAGGGTCGTCGATGAGAAGGGCCCAGCCGTTTTCTGCAGCAGCCCGTTTTAGCTTGCCCGCCACATCAGATGGGATATAACCGTGTATCCAAGAAATCGCAAGGCCAGGAGGCGTATCTTCGGTAACTTCCATGCTTGCCTTTGCAGCTTCGAATTCAGCCTTTTCGTTTAATTTCTGGATATAGCTTTCTATTAATCCCTGGTTTACAGAAAGGGCTGAAAGCTTCTGTTCTATGTCCGCAATAGTTTGTTTTCGCTTCTCAATCCGCTGCGAAAGCGCGGCAGTTGAAAGCTCTGGCAAGGCAAAGGGAGTTTCTCCGGGAATAGGAGTACCTACCGCAAGGCAGCGAACCATATTTTTATCTTTTGATAGAGTAATTATCTCTATTGAAGGATAAATATGTTCATATACCTTTTTCGGCAGTTCATAAGGGATTAGGGTAATACCCTTTTGCTTGAGCTCCTCTAGGCCTGCAGGATCAAAATCACCCCAGGACTGAATTCTTGATAGCTCCTTAAAGTCAGAAGCCAACAATTCTTGTTCTTGTTTACGCTGATCGAAAAGGCTTAATACAAGTGTAACAAGCTCTTCAGCCTGTACTTCAGCTTCACTGGTATTGGGTTGCGTTTTTTTTGCCGCAAAATTCCTCAGAATGCCAAGAGCATGTTCTGCCTGGGCTTTCTTTTCCATGACAGCGGAGAGGGACTCCGAAACAATGCCTTTCTGTTCCAGGTGAAGCACCCCAAGTTTTCGTAACGCTTCAAGAGATGCTTCCCTTTCGCGATCAAAAATAACTAGAGAGACCTTTTTCATGGGTACAATCATTGTGCAGCCCTCTCCATTCCACGCTTCGCGATTTTACCCCGTACGACAGCGGCGGTTTGCTGATCTCCGAGATATACCCTGATTTTTTTAATATTGCTTTTGGTCTCGGGAATTTTCACCTTTTCAAAGAGATTGACCCGTTGCGTGGTGGTGCGCAACTCACGTTCGAGCCGCCGCTGCTGTTCTTCCAACGTTTTTGCTTCCAAATCAAGCAGCAGCACCTGCCGCATCCGTTCTACCGCAGTATCGATCCATAAGGGCGTCCGTAATACATCATAGGGTTGAACCTGGAATTCAGCTCCCTTAAACACGGGGATTTCAACACCCGCAATATTTCCAGAGTCAACATGAATGGATGTGACCGAGAGGAGTTCAGGAGTAAAATACCCTTCTTCGCCGAACACGGCAATCCAGCTTTTAAATTGTTCATTCACCCGATTTTTTTCTTCCATAAGGACTCGTATGCGGTTTTCCGTATTACGGATTTCCATTTGGAGTTGCTGTTTCTTAAGCATGAGCGTCGGCAGATAGCGCTGATACATTTTAAGCGCATCTTTCTGCTTTTTAAGCTCATTCTTTGTAAGCTTAATCTTGGCCATAGCTCCTCCGGCCTTACGCTTTCTTTGGCCAATAGGTATTGATCAGTTCGGTTCTCAATCCCGTTTCTTCAGGAGAGAAACAGGAAGCGAGTATTTCCCATCCCAGATCAAGGGCCCGTTCAAGGGGAATATTAACCGAAAGATCCATCATTTCCTTTTCGAACAATTCGCCGTACTTAAGGAGTTTCCGGTCCCAGTCGGACATCATAAAGCCCATGGCCTTCTTTTCCAGCGTATCCTTATACGCCGCGTAGAGTTTTATCATACCGTCCATCAAGGCGCGATGGTCCGGCCTTGTCTTGCCATTTACCTGCTGCTTCAGACGGGACAGGGATCCAAAGGGTTCGATACGGCCATTTTTAAGATAGTACTGCCCCTCGGTAATATATCCGGTATTATCAGGAACCGGGTGTGTTACGTCGTCACCGGGCATGGTAGTAACGCCCAGTATAGTGATAGAGCCTGCGGTGTCAAAATCGACAGCCTTTTCGTACCGGGCGGCTAGCTGGCTGTAAAGGTCTCCAGGATAACCGCGGTTTGATGGAACCTGTTCCTGGGTAATGGCAATTTCCTTCATGGCATCAGCGAAGTTAGTCATATCCGTGAGGAGTACCAAGACGTCTTTGCCCTGCAGAGCAAACTGTTCTGCCACCGCGAGGGAAATGTCGGGTACCATAAGACACTCTACTACCGGATCTGCTGCGGTATGAACAAACATAACCGTCCGCGAAAGGGCACCCCCTTCCTCCAGGGTATCCTTAAAATAAAGATAGTCATCGTATTTAAGACCCATACCGCCGAGGATTATGACATCGACTTCGGCCTGCATGGCAATCCGAGCCAAGAGTTCGTTGTAGGGTTCACCTGAAACGGAGAATATCGGAAGCTTTTGAGATACAACCAGGGTATTAAAAAGGTCAATCATGGGAATACCTGTACGAATCATCCGGCGGGGAATAATACGCTTGGAAGGATTAACCGATGGTCCTCCGATGGGAATGAGGTTTTCTTTCATTTCCGGACCCTTGTCCCGGGGAGCGCCGGAACCGGTAAAGACCCGGCCCATAAGGTTTTCGGAGAACGAAACCCTCATGGGATGGCCTAAAAACCGGACTGTATCGCCGGTTGAAATTCCGCGGCCGCCGGCAAAAACCTGCAGGGATACCAGGTCATCCTGCAAACGAATGACTTCCGCCAGGGAAGTTCCAAAGGCAGTATCAATTTCAGCCAGATCGCCGTAGCGTACATCCGTTGCGCGAACGGTAATGACGTTACCGGTAATGGATTCTATTTTGCTGTATACCTTTTTCATTTCGCCACTCCGTCCTATGCAAGAATCTTTTCCGCGTTTTTATCAAGACCCGCGGAGCGTTCGGAAACTGCTTCGAGTATTTCTTTTTCCAGTGTTGCAAAGCGCTCGCTCTTCCATTCCGATCCATTGTAGTCCAAGAATTTTTGCCTGAGCCGGTTGAACCAGCTGCGGGCATCTTCCTTGTCCTTAAATTTGAACTGGGAAGCGAGAATTGTAAGCAGTATGGAGAATACATGTTTCTGCCGTTCAGGGCTGACCGCAGCATCGACAGCATCAAAGGAGTTTTGCTGGAAGTAGACCGAGTCAAGGAAATTACCCTTAAGGTAGATAATAAAGTCATCCAGACTGGTTCCTTCCTCGCCGACAACCTTCATCATCTGTTCTACTTCGCTGCCCCGGGACATGAACTTATGTGCATAGGCTACCTTCTGTCCATCGATAATACCTTTGTATTTTGACCACGAATCGAGCGGATGAATGGCAGGGTACTTGCGAGCGTCTGACCGTTCGCGGGAAAGACCATGGAAGGCGCCGACGACCTTTAAGGTTGCCTGGGTAACTGGCTCTTCGAAGTTACCGCCCGCGGGAGATACGGTACCGCCGATGGTTACCGAACCGGTGCGGCCATCCTTGAGCCGCACAATGCCTGCCCGTTCATAGAAGGCGGCAATTACCGATTCTAGGTATGCGGGGAAAGCCTCTTCTCCGGGAATTTCCTCCAGCCGGCCCGACATTTCGCGCATAGCCTGGGCCCAGCGGCTTGTTGAATCTGCCAGAAGCAGTACATGGAGCCCCATCTGCCGGTAATATTCTGCCAGGGTAACCGCGGTGTATACGGAAGCTTCACGGGCCGCTACGGGCATGGAAGAGGTATTACAAATAATGATTGTCCGTTCCATGAGGGATCTGCCGGTTTTGGGATCCAGCAGTTCGGGGAATTCCTTAAGAGTTTCTACAACTTCGCCAGCCCGTTCACCGCAGGCGGCGATGATTACCACATCCACATCCGCATGGCGGCTCGTTATCTGCTGGAGCACCGTCTTTCCTGCACCGAAAGGACCTGGGATACAGTAGGTGCCTCCGCGGGCTACAGGGAAAAAGGTATCGATAAGCCGAACCCGGGTAACCATGGGCTCTACCGGTTTAAGCCGTTCAGCATAGCAGTCCACCGCACGCTTAACAGGCCAGCGGAACGACATGGCCACGGGAATTCTGTTCCCCTTGCCGTCATCCAATTCAGCGATAGCATCCCGAACGTGGTAGGTCCCTTTTGGTTTTATAGATGCCACTGTATAACGGCCGTACATATTAAAGGGGACCATGATTTGATGAGTAAAAGCTCCCTCGGGTACGGTACCCAAGGTATCTCCCCGCTCAACCACGGCGCCAACCTGGACCGCAGGGGTAAATTCCCATTGCGCATCCAGAGGCAGGGCGTCAAGATAAATACCCCGTTCAAGGAAATAGCCCGCTTCCTCCGCCAGTTTCGGAAGAGGGTTCTGAAGACCGTCGAAAACCTGCCCCAAAAGGCCCGGGCCCACTTCTACCGAAAGCATATCGCCGGTAAATTCAACAGTGTCACCTACCGCGATGCCTTTGGTCATTTCAAAAACCTGAAGATAGCAAAGATCACCTCTAATACGGATGACTTCACTTTTTAGTCGTTTATCCTGAACCTTTACATAGCCGACTTCGTTCATCGACACAACGCCTTCAAAACGGACGCCGACCATATTGCCATTAACGGCTACTACTGTACCCTTAGTTCCGATCATTTCGGTTCTCCCGCATATATTCTAGATTGGGCCGCATCCATAATGGAAGCATAGAGCCCTTGATAAGCTTCGAATCCTTCATCAACCTTAAATTTCTGCTTCCGTTCTATCAGCTGCAGCTTAAGATAGTACGCATAGATCGTATCCCGGCCGAAATAGTCAAAACCCTGTAAATTCTCAATCGTTACCCAGCGGGCCCGATCCAGAAACAGTTCGGCTTCAAGAGGAGATTCCATAGCTGCTGCATTTTTAGCAACCGTGGCTGCATCCATTGGTTCTGCAGGTCCATCGGCAATATGAGCGCCTTCGCGTTTTAAATGCTGCAGTCTGAACCGTGCGAGGTGCAGTCTCAAAGCTCGCTCCCAGGTTCTCCAATTATCAAGCAGATAGGACCCAAGCGGTTCTGGCATCTCTTGATACCCCTGTCCAAGGCTGCCCGTTTGAAGTCCCTCTGGATCCAATCGGCAGGATTGTAAGAGGGAAAAATCCTTTGGAGTCAGAAATGTTTTGCACAGGTCCACAAAATCCTTAGTTTCTATAGCAGCCGAAACACCATAATTTAATGAAGGCAGCTGTGAAACCAGATAGTAATAGGAACCCACGATTTACAGCCCCTTTGCTACAGACTTGATGAGCTCAGCCAGCCGAGGATTAAGATAAGCAGACATCAGCTCTGCTACCGCTTCTGCGGAGAAATCATAGTAAGCAGAACCATCTTTTGAAGCAATTCGGAAGCCCGCAGCAAGATTCCGATCGGATTTTAATTCCACACCCTTCGCCAGTTCTGCAGACAGTTTTTTTGCAAAATAACCTTCCAGCTTCGCCAAGGTATCAGCCTGAAGCAATACCGCAAGATCATCCTTATCTTTTCGAGCCCATTCAATAATAATCTGAGGGAGCGCTGTCTTAAGGGCTTCATCATCAAAGGAAGCGGATACTTCCCGCCTGACCACCGCATCCAAAAGTTTCTGAATCTCTGACTGGAAACTAAGGAGCAAATTGCGGGAAGCCTGTTCTATTGCGGCAATACCTGCCTTTTCAGACCGTTCGGCATCCCGTTTTGCAGCGGCTACAATTGTATCAGCTTCCTTTTTTGCAGCTTCTAAGATTTTGCGTGCCTCAGATTGTGCATCTTGAATAATCTTTTCGGCCTGAACCGATGCGGATTCCACTCCGTCTTTCTTTATTTTATCAATCAGTTCCTGCAATTGAATATCCATAGGCTCCTCTCTTGTTATTGGTTTGTGCGTTCGTTCACATATCTTAAGACCTTGAGAAGTTTACGTTTGGCTATTTGGTAAACCGCTTCGGGGTCTTCGTATTCAAGTACTTTCTTTTGTATCACAGCATCCACTGCAGCCGCAAGCATATCTACATTTTCATATGTATTAATATCAATATCATCCAAAGATTCCAGGGCCTTTCGAATACCATTAAGTTCCCGTTTCAGGAGGGCCTCATTTTCATTATAAACGTAGTTGGTAACATCGTTTTTGAGCAGGCGCCGCTCATATAAGTTTTTTAAATCCTCTACATCTTCAAGACAATCTTCCAGTTCGGCCTTAAGTATTTTCATGAACAGCAGCTTCCGTTCTGGCATACAGCACCTCCCTGTGTATTCTAGTGTAATGGTATGAATGGGCTTTTGCAAGCATACCTACCATTCAAAAGTAAAAAGAGATTCTTCATGATATTTTCTGTCGGGACCGAAAATACAGGAAGGAAATTCGGGTCTATTGGGACTGTCTGGATAGTGCTGGGTTTCGAGACAAAAACCTGCATGTTTTATATAACGGGAACCAGATTTCCCCGGCTCTCCGTTTAAGAAGTTTCCGGAATAAAACTGAACCCCAGGCTGAGTAGTATACACCTTCATGATTCGGCCCGTATGCCCTTCATATACTTCTGCGCAGGGCCGCATTTTGCCTAATTTTCCATCGACCACATAACAGTGATCATAGCCTCCGGGAACATGGGCAAGATCCCTGCCGATCGGCTTACGCTCAAGAAAATTAAAGGGGGTATCTTTTACCGGAACTAGATTTCCCGTGGGAATAAGCTGTGCATCAGATTCTACGATGTGGTTGGAGTAGAGCGTTAATTCATGGGAAAGAATGTCTCCGCAGCCCTCTCCTTTGAGATTAAAATAGGCATGATTGGTAAGATTTATGGGTGTTGGTGCGTCTGATTTTGCCTTGTACTCACAATGTATTTCATTGTTATTGTTTAATGTATAGGTCACCACAGCTTTTACGCTGCCGGGGAAGCCCTCATCGCCGTCGGGACTTTCAAGCTCAAACCTGACCGCCACAGAGCCCTTATCTTCGTAGGCTTCGGCTTTCCAGACCCTTTTGTCAAAACCGCGGCGGCCTCCGTGAAGGGTATTTTCACCGTCATTTTTGTAAAGGCCATAGGCTGAACCGTTTAAAGTAAAGCGCCCTTTGGATATGCGATTTGCAAAGCGGCCGACGGTTACCCCAAAAAAACTGGGGTTATGAGTGTATTCGGTCAATGTAGAATATCCAAGCAAAATATCATCTTTTGTACCTTTTTTTGAAGGCAGATATAAGGAAACCCAGGTTGCCCCATAGGTTGATAAACTAAACTGCAAATCACCGGCTTTGAGAGTGTAGAGGTCAACGGATTCTCCGCTTGAAATGACACCGAAGGTATTTTTCGTAATTTTCATGACCGCCTGCCTTCATTTCTATAATTTTTGAACGATTTGATTATATCAAATCTTATTTATCATATTCAAGTGAAAATATGATGTTCCCGATTGATAGTATCTACTAATTTGGGGTAAAATACCAGACATGGACAAATTTTTTGACCGGCTTGGGGATGTTCTTAAGAGTTTCCTGAACGATGACTCGGATGATGATATATTGGGGACCCGGCAGAGCAGGCGATACTCAGGGGATCCGGATCTTGATGCAGCCTACGAGGAACTGGAAGAATTTTTAAATACCGAGAAAAATCAGCAGAAACGCTCATATTCCTGGTCAGAAACGGAGCAAAAAGCCGGACGACAAACCTATACAGACACTGCAAAGCAATCAAAGGCGGCTCATACTGTTCCAGAGGTTCTCCGAAAAGATTTTGAGGAATTGGGAGTACCCTTTGGCGCAAGCGAAGAGGCCTGTAAGGCAGCCTATAAACGGCTCCTAAAAATTCACCATCCGGACCGTCATGCGGGACATCCTGGCAACATGAAAAAGGCTACCGAAAAATCCGCACGGATTAACGCATCTTATCAACGAATACAAACCTGGCGTGAAACCGGCAAGGTCGAATAATTGGGCCAATTAAATTGGCTTAGCAGCATTCGATATGCAAGCGCTGTAACAAAGCGCAGATTTTCTAGTCTTCGTTTTCTTCTCCGCTTACGTCTCCCCACTCAGCCAGTTTCCTGTGCAGGGTTTTCCTGCCGATGCCTAAGACCTCTGCAGTCTTGCTTTTATTGCCCTTTTGGGCTCCCAGGGTTTCCCGAATAATAATTTTTTCAGCTTCCTCTAGCGAAATTCCTAGGGGAATCTGTATAGAAGTAGATTCAGATGACTTTCTCACCGTGGGTGGTAAATCATCCAGAGTGATGACTGAACCTTTGGCAAGCACGACAGCGCTTTCCATACAGTTCCGCAATTCACGCACATTCCCCGGCCAGTCATAACTGTACAGGGCTGTTCGCGCCCGGGGGTCAATTCCATCAATCTGTTTGCCGTTTTCTTTTGAAAACTCCTTAAGAAACGCGGTTGCCAAAAGGGGGATATCTTCTTTCCGTTCCCGGAGGGATGGCACATGAATGTTGACCACATTGAGCCGGTAATAGAGGTCTTCCCGAAAGTTCCCCTTCTCTATTTCTGCCTTGAGATCCCGGTTGGTCGCGGCTACAATACGAACATCGACTTCCAATGTTTCTTCGCCGCCTACCCGTTCAAATTTCTTTTCCTGCAGCACCCGGAGGATTTTTATCTGCACATTCTGGTCAATTTCCCCAATTTCATCGAGGAATAAGGTGCCTTCGTGAGCAAGCTCAAAGCGGCCCCGTTTTCTGCCAACCGCGCCGGTAAAGGCGCCCTTTTCGTGACCAAAAAGCTCGCTTTCTAATAGCGTTGCAGCTAAGGCCGCACAGTGAACTTTGATAAGGGGTTTGTTTTTTCGGGGCGATAGTTCGTGAATAGCATTAGCCACTAGCTCCTTTCCCACGCCGGATTCGCCTGTAATGAGTACCGATGCTTTAGTGGGAGCCACCTGCCGTATGGTGTCAAAGATTTTCCGCATGGCAGGACTGTTGCCGATAAACATCTCGAAGGTTTTATTGTGTTCCAGTTCTTCTTCGAGACGGCGGTGCTGGAGGATGAGCTCCCTGTTTTGCAGGGCCCGTTTTACAAGCAGAGAAAGCCGGTCCAAATTGAGGGGTTTGGTCAAAAAATCATAGGCTCCGTTCCGCATGGCATCCACGGCGGTTTCTACCGTGCCATGTCCGGTGAGCACAATAACCGGAACACCGGGGCTTTCGGTGTTAATTTTCCGCAGGAGCTCTTCGCCGCTTAAGCCGGGCATGCGGAGGTCCGTAATGACGAGATCAATATCGCCCTTTTGGAATCGATTATACGCTTCGTCGCCGTCAGCGGCAACTACTACATCGTAACCCTCGAGCCGCAATGCCGCGGCGAGCCCCTCTCTGATATTTTTTTCGTCATCCACCACAAGCAATTTAAATTTCATGGCTCAAAGCCCCCATAGGTAATCAGTTTTGTTTCTTTCTGAGGTACAGGCAGGGTAATCATAAAGGTGCTGCCCTCCCCTTCTTTGGATTTTACAGAAATTTCACCCCGATGTTCCTTTATAATTTTAAATACCAGGGTAAGCCCCAAACCGGACCCGGTCTCTTTTGTGGTAAAATAGGGTTCAAATATTTTAGAAAGGTTTTCTTCGCTGATACCGATACCGGTATCAATTATATAAATATGGACCTCTGATCCTGTACTCTCGGTTTTAATTGTCAGCCGTCCGCCCTCCGGCATGGCTGCAATGGCATTTTTTATTAAATTGAGCAGCGCCTGTTTGATATACCGTTCATCGTAACAAAGGGGCGGAAGTTTTTCATCCAGTTCAAGCAGGGTGGTAATGTGATTTTCTTCCAATTCGTAATGGACAAAATCCACGAGTTCCTGAATAAGGCTGTTAAGGCTGCCTTCCCGCAGTTCCATGTTCATGGGACGGACCGCAAAGAGGAAATCCACCACGATACGGTTGAGCCGGTCTATTTCTTCATTGACAACAGCAAGGTATTTTTCAAGGAGATCAAAGGGAGCAGCATCCAAGCTTATCTGTTGGGCATTCTCCGGATCATCAGAACAGGCCGCACGGCTTGCCTGCAAGGCCTTTTGAATAAGCTGTATGTGGATAGATATGGAACCGAGGGGATTTTTAATTTCATGGGCAACACCGGCGGCTAGGGTTGTAAGGCTTGCAAGATTTTCTGCCCGCCTGAGCCGGGCTTCCTTTGCCCGTTTTTCGGTAATGTCCTCTACATGAACCAATGACCCGGTTACCCGCCGGTCTTTTACCAAGGGGAGTACACTAATCGCCAATAGACGCTGTATGCCCTTTACTTCTATATCAAATTCACGGTCTACAACACGGTCCCCATCGGTAAGTGTTTTGTGTAGAAATTCTGCAATCCTATCATCGGCAATACTCGACCAGAGGGGCCGCTCTAATTGGTCATGAAACACCAAGGGAAGCAGCCGCTCTGCGGATTTGTTAACCAAAATAAGGTTGTATTCAGCGTCGCAAACCAATAAGCCCTCGGCAAGAGAGTCCAGCACCGACTCAAGCCGTTCGTTTTCAGCGGCAGTTCTGATCAGCAGATCCGTTATCTGTTCTGCTGTCATTTTTGGCAATTTTTTAAGGGCCCGTTCTATAAAGGTTCTCATTTATATTGCTTCCAGCATTGCAACAAACAGCCGTTCAAGGCTGCTCAAGGGATTCAGATTATAGGTAGAGACCCCATTGTCCGCTTCTTTTATCTGATCCTTCCAGATATTAACTAAATAGGCCATATCCGGACCGGACTGACGAGAACGGAGTAGCTGCCCGCAGATAGACAAAAGTTCTTTTAAAAAATCAGTAAAGACAAAGGAAGCCGAAAAATTGTCCAAATCTTTGGTCAAAGCAAGAAGGCTATGACGCACCGATATATTCTGCGGGATTTCAAAATCCTGCCATTTCTGCATGAAAGCATGCAGGTCTTCGAGAATCTGGGGATACCGGACAAGCTTTTTCTGCTGTGCCTTATGTACAATGGTTGCAAAATAAAGGGCTGCGGCGCTTGAGATTTGCGAAGGCTGAATCGGTAAAAATGATTCTAAATAGCCTTCCAGGCTGACAGGTTCCGAACCGGAAAGGGCGCTGCCATCCCTGAACACCCGTCGTATGACATCCTGTTCAGCTTGCTCGTTTCGTTTTTCGAATGTATAGGGCCTGAGCCTCGACCGGATTGTAGGAAGCAGGGCTGCCTTTTTCGTAGTGCAAAGTACAATCTGCGCTGTTTCAGGGGGTTCTTCGAGAATTTTAAGCAAGGCGTTTCGGGCCCCATCCTGCATACGGTCCGCATTTTCAATGACCAAGAGCTTCTTTTTCCCTAAAGGAGCAAGACGAGCCCAATAGGCGGCTCGACGGATCTGAAAAATGGGGATGGTATCGGAAATTCCTTCCCGTTCTAGTTGGAAAGCATTCTTAATGAGCTGGGAGGTAAGTTTTTCCCTGTCTGATTGACTCAGCTCCAGGGCTCCCAATTCTTCGAGAGTTTCGTTGCAAACCGAAATAAGGGGAGAAAGTTTTCCAAGCCGCGCTTCTTCTCCCTCCCATAACAGGGGGTTAAAACGCCCTAAAAGTTTTCTGAGGGATCTAAAAAAAAGAAGCTTCGCTGCCGATTCTGGTTCCCGCAGGTATGCTGCGGCAGAAGCGGCAATCTCTGCGGAAAATGAACGGCTTCCCAATAGCAAGAGGTCCGGATGGGTAAGCTGCCTGTGCTTGGCACATTCAGAACAAGTACAGTTCCAGGGAGCTCCTGGGGTTAGACAAGACAGAGCCCTGCCTAACTCAAGGGCTGCCGTCCCCTTGCCGGAAGCAGGAGGACCTTCGAACAATATGGACGGCGGCAAAGTGCCGCTCGATACATCCAAGGCAAGCTGGGCAACCGCATTTTGTCCCAGTACATTTTCAAACATGCCCTAAACTCCCCGTTTGAGCGGCGTATTCCGTTGCAGTTCACCGATAAGGGGTAAAAGCAGTTTTGCAAACCAGCTTTTTTCTAAAAGAAAGGCAGGATTAAAGAGGGGCTGATAGGCTAATAGGAACAATACAAGTGAGACCACGAGCAGACCTTCTACCAAACCCAGCAGGAGGCCAAAGAGGTGATCTAAAGAATCCAAATGTATCCGATCAATAATATCGTGCAGAATAGCTTCGAGAATTTTTACAATCACGAAGGTGATGACAAAAAGAATGACGAAGGCCGCTAATTCAGGGAAAATGGTAAAGCCGAATCGAGTTCGCAATAGATCTGCCCCGTTTTTAAACAAAAGAAAACCTGCGATAAGGCCCAGGACGATCGCCGCAACGGACATAAATTCTTCCACAAAACCGCGCAGGGTACAGCGGAGTGCAAAAATGATAAGCAGTGCCCCTAATATAATATCAATGGTTGCAATATTCATCTGAGATCTCCTCCTATAAAAAGTCAACCGGGAAGTTGACGATTTTAACTCATAGAGACCGGCAACGCCGATCATGCGGTTTTCGCTATGGAGATCCGCATC